>JAUWLG010000204.1 GCA_030613795.1 Helicobacteraceae bacterium | reverse complement strand
GGGTCTCAGCGTAGAGCCATTTAGAAAAAGTGGTGAAACCATCGTAGACCGTGGTCTCTTTAAAAAGAAGGTCCGTGGTATTGGTGAAGTTGCCGCTGTTGTAGACCAGGTCCCAAAAGCGGGCAAAACGTTTCATCTCCTGGATCTGTGCAAAAGTAATGAGGTCGTTTTGCAAGATGTCATACGGCGGTACGTCAGAATAGATCATACCTGACTCTTTGTCATGGCGTGACATTGTGGTGCCAGAGAGGTGTTTTAAGATACCGATCTGGATCTCACAAGAGGTAATGGAAGCAAGCTCATTAAGGTTGCGTCCAAAGCCCTCCAAGGTCTCACCTGGAAGACCGACGATGAGGTCAACATGCATGTGGGCCTTGGTCTCATTTTCCAGATAGGCAAGGTTCTCTTTGATCTTTTCGATCTTCAAAGGACGGTTGATGTTATCTGCGATCACAGGGTCAAGTGTCTGGATGCCGACTTCTAGCTGCAGTGCTCCAGCGGGAAACTGCGCTATACGTGACTTTAGAGACTCCGGAAAATGGTCAGGTACCACCTCAAAATGGGCAAAGTAGGGCGGCTCTTTTGCTAAAAAGAAGTCTAAAAGAGCATTAGCGAACTTCATGTTGAGGTTAAAGGTTCGGTCGATGAACTTAAAGTTACGGGCCCCGCGCTGCCAGAGCTTTTCAAACTCGACCAAAAGGGCATCGATGTCAAAGTTACGTACTTTTTCGTCAATAGCGGAGAGGCAGAACTCGCAGAGAAATGGACAGCCGCGTGACGCTTCGACATAAATATATCGGTTGGCTACATCACTGTCACTGTAGTAGTCATAAGGCAGTTTGATCTCTTTTAGATTTGCCATGACCGGTGCGATGATCTTCTCTGTCGGCGGCGTACCTGCAATGATCTCTGAGCAGAGTTTATAAAAGGCGACATCTCCTTCGCCCTGGATGACATAGTCTGCTTTGGAGAGGTCAACACGATGGGGAAGATGTGAAGCTTCGGGACCGCCGATAACAATAGTGCACTCAGGTGATATTTTTTTAAGTATCTCAAGAAGCTGATGGACCTCAGAAGCGTTCCAGATATAGACAGAGATACCGATAATACGTGGTTGCTGCTCTAGGATCTGTTCCGCAATACTTTGGACATTCTCGTTGATCGTAAACTCTTGGATGATAGTGTCGTCTTGAAGCTCTTGCATGTTGGCATAGAGATAACGCAGGGCAATTGCCGTGTGAGTGTAGCGAGAGTTAAGTGTGGTCAAGACAATTTTTTTCATTACGGAATTATAGCTAAAGCTTGCCTAGAAAATTTTAGATATCAAGAGTGATTTTGAACAAGGATTTACAGCCAGATTTAACCTCGACAGACTATAATATCTTACTAATTATAGCCATAGGACAGACATGAGCGTACAGCCTTTTACTCACTTACATCTTCATACCGAATACTCCCTTCTTGACGGTGCAAACAAGATCTCAAACCTCGTAGAACGTGTCAAAGAGCTCGGTATGACCTCGTGTGCTATGACCGACCACGGTAATATGTTCGGTGCTATTGACTTTTGGCATCAGATGACGGCAGCGGGGATCAAACCGATCATCGGGATGGAAGGCTACATCCACAATGGCGAAGAGATCGGTGACAGAACGACAAAACAGCGTTTTCATGTCTGCCTCTATGCTAAAAACCAAAAAGGGTATGAAAACCTGATGTATCTGAGCTCTAAAGCCTACATCGATGGCTTTTACTACTTTCCTCGTATTAACAAAAAAGAGCTTCGTGAACACTCTGAGGGGATCATCTGTTCATCCGCTTGTCTTCAGGGTGAGGTCAACTGGCACTTAAATCTTCAAAACCCGCGTAATGTTCGTAATGGGGCAGAGGGGTATGAAGGTGCCAAACGTGTTGCTTTGGAATATAAAGAGATCTTCGGTGATGACTTCTACCTGGAGCTGATGCGTCACGGCATCGGTGATCAGCTCTTCATTGATGAGCAGGTACTTAAACTCAGTCGTGAGACGGGTATTAAGATCGTTGCGACGAACGACACCCACTATACCTTCCCTGGTGATGCTGAGTACCATGAGGCGTTTATGTGTATCGGGATGAATAAACTCTACGATGATCCGAACCGTATGCGTCACTCGGTACATGAGTTCTACCTAAAATCACCAGAGCAGATGGCACGTCTTTTTGCCGACATTCCTGAGGCACTAGAGCATACACAAGAGATCGTAGACAAGTGTGTGTTAGAACTTCAGCTTGGTGACCCTATCCCGCCTAACTTCAAGTTTACGCCGGAGTATGCTGCACGCGAGAACCTGGACATCAACTTCGAAGATGATGCGCCTTTAGCTGCAGACGCAGACAAAGAGGCCCAGAAAAAGTGGTTCAGTGCTGCGGATAAAAACGACGCAGAGTATTTTATACATCGTTGTGAAGTCGGGCTTAAAGATCGTCTTGTGCATGTTCCTGAAGAGCGTCATGAAGAGTATAGAGAACGTCTTAAATTTGAGATGGACATCATCAACTCCATGAAGTTCCCGGGCTACATGCTTATCGTTTGGGACTTTGTCAAAGAGGCCAAAGAGATGGGCGTGGCTGTCGGTCCGGGTCGTGGTTCTGCTGCGGGTTCTCTTGTAGCCTACTCACTCGACATTACTGACATCGACCCTATGAAGTATGACCTGCTGTTTGAGCGTTTTTTGAACCCGGAACGTGTATCGATGCCCGATATCGATATGGACTTTATGCAGGCTCGCCGCGGCGAGGTCATTGACTATGTTGTAGAAAAATATGGACGTAACCAAGTGGCACAGATCATCACCTTTGGTTCACTCCTTGCCAAAGGGGTCATTCGTGATGTCTCCCGTGTCCTGGATGTACCTCTTTCACAAGCGGACAAGATGGCAAAACTCATCCCTGATGAACTGGGTATTACGCTTAACGGTAAAGGGAAAGAGGGGAGTGACAATTTTAAAGAGGGGGCTTTCCAAAAAGAGCCTAAGATCCGTGAACTGGTCGCGACAGATCCTCAAGCTGCACGTGTTTGGGAGTATTCCAAAAAACTGGAAGGTCTAAAACGAAATGCCGGGATGCATGCTGCCGGTGTTGTTATCTCCAATGAGGAACTTTGGTACAAAACACCGATCTATAAGCCATCGGGTGAGACAACCTTTGTCACACAGTACTCACTGAACTTCCTTGAAGATGTCGACCTCATTAAGTTTGACTTCCTGGGTCTTAAGACCCTTGATGTAATTGACGCGGCGATCAAACTGGTCAAAAAACGTTATGACAAAGATATAGACTGGCATGAGATCGATGAAAATGATCCGGGTGTTTATGAGGGTATCCAGTCGGGTGACACCGTTGGGATGTTTCAGATAGAGAGTTCGGGTATGCAAGACCTGAATAAACGTCTTAAGCCTGAGAACTTTGAAGACCTGATCGCGGTCTTGGCACTGTACAGACCGGGTCCGATGGAGTCGGGGATGCTTGATGACTTTATTGAGCGTAAACACGGTCGTCAAGAGATCGTCTATGTCTTTGAGGCACTCGAAGAGATACTCAAACCGACCTACGGGGTCATCGTCTACCAGGAACAGGTCATGCAGATCGTTCAGACCATTGGTGGGTTCAGTCTAGGTGGGGCGGACATCGTTCGTCGTGCCATGGGTAAGAAAAAAGTCGATGTTATGTTGAAGTACAACAAAGAATTCTCTTTGGGTGCACAAGAGCAGGGACTTGACTATAAAACAGCTTCAGAGCTTTTCGATCTTATTGAGAAGT
>JAUWLG010000221.1 GCA_030613795.1 Helicobacteraceae bacterium | reverse complement strand
GTTGCTGTTAAAAATGAAAAATACGGACAGACCAAGGTCTTAGCCGTCGGTCAAGAAGCCAAAGATATGGTGGGTAAAACACCTGGCAATATCCGTGCTATTCGTCCAATGAGAGACGGGGTCATCGCTGACTTTGACATGACTGAGAAGATGATCCGTAAGTTCATTGAAAAAGCGCATGGACGTAAGGCACTTATCAGCCCTCGTATCATTATCTGTGTTCCATACGGACTTACACAGGTAGAGCGTAAAGCCGTACGTGAATCAGCGCTTTCAGCCGGTGCACGCGAAGTTTTCTTGATTGAAGAGCCGATGGCAGCAGCTATTGGTGCAGGTATCGACATCCGTGAGCCGCAAGGTCACCTTGTCGTTGACATCGGCGGCGGTACAACTGAGATCGGTGTTGTCTCTCTTGGAGGTCTTGTAATCTCTAAGTCTATTCGTGTTGCCGGAGACAAGATCGACTTGTCCATCATCAACTACATTCGCCGTAAATACAACCTTCTTATCGGTGAGCGTGTTGCTGAAGAGATCAAGATCTCTGTAGGCACAGCTGTTGAGCTTGATGAAGTCCTTAACTACACTATTACCGGTCGTGACCAGGTAGAAGGACTGTTAAGCTCTATCACGCTTACAAGCGAAGATGCCAGAGAAGCGATGGAAGAGCCGCTTAAAGAGATCGCTGAAGCACTCCGTGACGTGTTAGAGCAGATGCCGCCAGACCTTGCCGGTGATATCGTGAACCATGGTGTTGTCTTAACAGGTGGCGGTGCTTTGATCCGTCAACTGGACAAATATCTCTCAGACATCATCCGTATCCCTGTATACGTTGCTGACGAACCACTCTTGGCTGTTGCAAAAGGTACCGGTAAAGCACTCGATGAGATCGACTTGCTTCAAGAGCTATTTGACGAATAATCATTAGGTAATTATGAACAGAGAAGTCCTTGGTATCTTTTTTCTATTTGTAGCCCTTTTTGGTGCTGCACTTCTTTTTTCCACAGGACTTCAAAGCCCTATTCTCTCCCTCACAAACTCTATTAAAAGCTCTTATCACAACACAACAGCATCAATTGACAAAAGTTATGATGAACATTTTGCACAACAAGACACGATCATAGAGCTGCGAGAAAAACTCAAACTTTATGAAGAGAGCCATCTTCTATTGCACCAAGTCGCCACTGAACTTAATGCCCTCTTTGTGGAAAACAACTCCTCATTTAAAGTCAAACCAAAAGTCGAGTTGGTACGGACTATCTCATATATCAAATTTGGTGATATCAACAAGGTTTGGATCGACACCCCCGCATTTGACACATCAAAAGTCTATGGTCTGGTTCATAAAGAGAATGTAGCCGGTATTGTTGTTATGAAAGAAGGTCGGGCTATGGCACTTTTAAACGGGGCACTTAAAAGCTCTTACGCCGTCTATGTTGGAGAGAATAAAGCCCCAGGCATCGTACACGGTCTCAATACTAGAGAGTTGATCGTTGAGTTCATCCCAACATGGATCAAGATCAAAGAGGGTGACGAGGTCTTGACCTCGGGGCTTGATCATCTCTTTTTCCCTGGATTAAAAGTTGGTAAGATAGTCTCTATTGAGCAATCGCAGGGATATCAAAATGCTATCATTAAGCCCTACTATAATGCTAGTAACCCTGACTACTTTCATCTCATCAAAAGTATCCGGTAGTAATGTTGAAACATTACTACACCCGTCATGCTCGTGCTTGACACGGGAATATACAGTCCGATCTAAAATATATTCTCCTCTTCTTTTGCACTATGATTCATAAACTTTTTTTTAAATGTCTTTGAATAGAGGTTTGTCACTTTTTCTTCTTGCTAGCTCAAGAAGAAAACCTAACGAAAAAGAAGAAGAGCTATTGCCTTCGGGTACAGTTACTTCTGGAACTTTAAACTCAAAAGACCAGGCATTTTGGCACTACTGCCAAAATTAGTGTTTAGACGCTGTAACTGAGGCTTTCAAGGTCTCAGAAACAAATCGAATAAAGTTCCACTCTATTTCTATTAAATGTGTGCGACTCTAGAAGTAATCCCATCCAAGAATTCAACTAGGAATTAAAGCGTGAGCTTTCACTTTAATCAATCCATCACCGCTTTATTTTATTCGTGGCATCTGCAAAGCTCGTATAATAAAAATAGAGAAGAGTGGCAGTTAATAAAACGGCATTGTATGAAGCATAGCAAGTTTGTCATTTTTAGGGAGTAAACGAGTAGAGGGAAGGCACCCAATAGCTATCGGATTTGAAGCCGTCGCGAGCGATTTTTCGTTTCATTTTTGCCGAGTAATAAGAACAAACAGTTCAATGCAGAAAGGCACTAAATGCCGAGTCGTGAAAAGGAAAGAGTGTAGTCAATATAATTTAATTCATAGATAAAAGTTGAGAGAACTGATAAACTTGTAGATTCCCGTCTTCACGGGACTGAGGACTATCAATTTACTGTTAAATATAAGTAAAAACATTACTTCTAAGCACACTAAACAAAACTAGAAAATATCCTCGTATATTTTCACCATTTTTTAAGCACCTTTTCCCTATAATAAGCAAATTTTTACAGAGTGAAATCACTTAAAATATACACATATTTCAAAGGGTCGTAATGCCTAAACGCGAAGACATAAAGACAATCTTACTTATCGGTTCAGGTCCGATCATCATCGGCCAAGCATGTGAATTCGATTATTCAGGGACACAAGCCGTTAAAACTCTTAAAGAGTTAGGGTACAGAGTTGTACTCATCAACTCTAATCCGGCAACTATTATGACTGATCCTGAGTTTGCTGATCGTACTTACATCGAGCCTATCAAACCTGAGATCATTGCAGAGATCATCAAAAAAGAGAATGTTGATGCCATCTTGCCTACTATGGGCGGACAGACGGCACTTAATGCTGCAATGCAGATGCATGAAGCAGGTATGCTTGAAGGCATTGAGTTTTTAGGTGCCAAACCTGAAGCAATCACCAAAGGTGAAGACCGTCTTGCTTTTAAAGAGGCAATGATCAAGATTGGTATGGACCTTCCTCACTCTCGTTACGCGCATAACATGGACGAAGCACTAGAAGCAGCAGAAGAGATCGGTTTTCCTATCATAATCCGTGCGTCATTCACCCTAGCCGGTGGTGGTTCTGGTGTTGCGTATAACATCGACGAGTATAAAGAGCTTGCGCAGCGTGGTCTTGATGAGAGCCCTGTCACACAGATCCTGGTTGAAGAGTCTCTTCTTGGTTGGAAAGAGTATGAGATGGAAGTTATCCGTGACTCAGCGGACAACTGTATCATCGTCTGTGCCATCGAGAATTTTGATCCGATGGGTGTCCACACCGGTGACTCTATCACCATTGCCCCTGCTCTTACACTGACAGACAAAGAGTACCAGCGTATGCGTGACGCCTCTTTTGCTATCTTGCGCGAAGTCGGTGTTGATACCGGTGGCTCTAACGTACAGTTCTCAGTAGACCCTAAAACAGGCCGTATGATCGTTATCGAGAT
>JAUWLG010000233.1 GCA_030613795.1 Helicobacteraceae bacterium | reverse complement strand
TGCCGGATGTCAGTTACGAGAAGATCGATATCGACGCTATGGAGATGCCACCGGGATTTAGAGGCTATGGTAAAAACCTAAACATCGTTCACCCTGAAAGTGAAGTGCGCCAAAAAGAGGTGGATGCTCTGCGTGAGAGACTGGAGGCTGAAGGTGCTGACCGTTTTGAGATCCAAAAAGCGTTAATGCCTTTTAGAGACAAACTTCCACGAAAATACCAAGGACGCAATGAACGTTTAACTGAAAGGGTAGAGTCATGAGTGATGCCAGAAAATTAAAGATCAACATCTTACGCTACGATCCACACTGCAGAGATGACAGACCCCATATGGAGACGTTTGAAGTCACTGAAGCACCGGGCATGACACTCTACATCGTTTTGAATGATATTAGAAAACATATGGACAACTCACTGAAATTTGACTTCGTCTGCCGCGCGGGTATCTGCGGCAGCTGTGCAATGCTCATCAATGGTCGTCCTGGACTCGCTTGTAGTACCTTAACAGCCAAATTGAAGAGCGAGATCACCTTGGCGCCGCTGCCGACCTTTGAGCTGATAGGGGATCTTTCTGTCTATACAGGCAACTGGATGCGCGGACTAAACGAACGACTTGAGACTTGGATACATAACGAAGAGAAGAGTGATTATGATCGTCTTGAAGAACGTATGGAACCGGAACTTGCAGATGAGATCTACGAGCTGGACCGATGTATAGAGTGTGGCTGTTGTGTTGCCGGTTGCGGGACAATGCAGATGAATGATGATTTTGTGGGAGCAGTATGTCTTAACAAGATCGCCAGGTATCATTTGGACCCGCGAGACAAGCGTGACAATGAAGACTATTATGAATTGGTCGGTGATGAAGATGGGGTGTTTGGTTGTATGACACTGCTTGGCTGTGAAGATGTCTGCCCTAAAAATCTGCCGTTGCAATCAAAGATCGCTTATCTTCGTCGGAAGATGGTCGAAATAGGAAAGTAATAATGAAAAATATATTTTTATATATAGGGCTTGCTTTAATTATAAGTGGATGTGCAAGTAAATCTGAGATAACGAAAGTTAGTGAGAGTGAGTCGCATTTCAAAGATGCTGTGTACGAAGGTCAAGACTTTTACATATCTGAAGATGAAGTCAAAGGTGAAAGGTATAGGATTTTTCACCAGGCTTCAAGTGGATTTTCTGGCACTTCAGGAATAAGACGTGCTGCTGTCAAAAGAGCAAACCAATTCTGTAAAAAACAAGATAAGAATAAAGAAATGTTTACGGTTGCTGAACATACGGCACAGCCGCCATATATATTAGGAAATTTCCCTAGAATAGAGATTACTTTTGTTTGTATTGATAAAAAAGATGAGCAAAAACCAATTTATAGGCATGTTAAAGATAAATATGAAAAACTTACTGAGATTAAAAAATTACTAGATGATGGTACCTTGACGCAAGAAGAATTTGATGTGGAAAAGAAGAAAATACTCTCAGAATAAATAGAAGTATTTAATTTACTTGACTATACTCTTTCCTTTTTTACTCGAAAAAAACGAAACCAAAAACCGCTCGAATCGGCTTCGTGGTCGGTAGCTACCGACTACTTTCCTTTCACTCGTTCACTCACTAAAAACGACAAACTCGCTATGCTCAAACAGTGCCGTTTTTTTGACGCTCGTTCTCTCCCTACAGTCAACACTGCAGATGCTTCGAAAAGAGCAAGCGGTAACGCATCGATTAATATAAAAGCTTGTGCTTTTATTCCTGTTTGAATATTCTCTCAGCAGTTAGTACGTGAGTCGTAAAAAAAGTTTAAAGGACAGATATATAAACTACTTTAGAGATTGAATATCAACTTATCAGCACCAGCGTCTCTTTCTTTTTCATCAAGGTTTGCTTTCTGGCAAGGCAGAAAGAAAAAGTTGAGCCTATCACTATTACAAATGGCTGGAAGTGAAAAATGTCAATAAGTTTAAAGAGTGAAAAATTGTATTAGAAATTAGGAGATAATAAAGATAAAAGTAAAAAGAGGGTGTACCACCGAAGTGGTACGGGGGTATAGATTATACGAAATCTACGTTAGATACGTGGTGTTGTAGACCAAGTTCTTCAGGTGAACAACCAAGTGCAAGACCGATCATCTGCTGCATGTGTAGAACAGGAAGTTTTACTTCACGACCGATTGCTACAGAAGCGTGGTGATACTGAGTATCCAGCTTAAGGTGACAAAGAGGACAAGGTGTGACCATCCAGTCAGCATTCTGATCCATAGCGCCTGCAAGAGCGTTACCCGTTAGAGTAGCAGCTGTTTTAGGTGCTTGAAGCTCTGCGTGGAAACCACAACATTTGTTCTTCTCTTTATAGTCAACATTTTGACCACCACACGCGATGATAAGATCATCAAGTGAAGTAGGGTTGTAAGGGTTCTCCGGCGTCTTGTGAGATTCGTTTTGAAGCTCAGAAGGGCGGATGTTATGACAACCGTAGAATGGTGCGATGTTGAACTGGCTAAGTGGCTTGACAACCATCTCTTTGATCTTGTCTAGACCGAAGTCATCTATGATCGCATACAAGAAGTGTGTCACTTGTGATGTGCCTTTGTAGATAAGACCCACTTCGCCAAGCTTCTCGTTAACACGTGCTTTAAGCTCTTCGTTATTGTCAAGACGGTGTTTTGTCATTGCCGTGTTAAGCTGACATGTATTACAGATCGTTACCATAGTAAGACCATGCTTTTCAGCGTATGCAATGTTACGTGCATTAAGAACTAATGACAAAAAGTCATCATAATCTTGAAGGTGAGAGGCACCACAACAAGAAGCCTCTGTCAGCTCGATAAGTTCGATGCCAAGCTTGTCGGCAACAGCCATAGTTGACATCATCTGCTCAGGAGTTGACTCTTTTGCTGTACATCCTGTAAATAGTGCATATTTTAATTTAGACATACTGACTCCTAATATTTCGTTGTTGAAGATGATTTGATAAGTTTTTTGATCTCATCAAGGTTATCTGATTTTGGCATATTCCATGGAAGGACGATCTTGCCTTTTTTGAACATCTTAAGTGCAACAGGAACGTGTTTAAGAACACCGATGTTTCCTTCAGAGTAACGAACAAGCTCACCTTCGTCAAGAAGACCGTGTTTCTTGATAGAGTGTGCAAAACCGACAGCGTGACGTTCAGCCACAGGGTTGGTATGGACTTTATCTTTAAAGATCATTTGGTGAAGACTTGTGATCTTCTCGATCGGGTTGATCTCTTTTGGACATGCTTCAGCACACTCAAAACACTTAACACAGTCCCAAACACCTTGTTCAGGAAGTGAAACTTCTTCAAGACGTTCGATGTGTGATTCATCACGC
>JAUWLG010000030.1 GCA_030613795.1 Helicobacteraceae bacterium | reverse complement strand
GAGTTCGAATCTGACTCTATTACTCTCTACTCTGTGGATGACCTTAAAAGCATCGTTGACGAGAATCTTGTGATGCGTGAAGATGAGGCTAAAGCCTCTTTCAGTGTTATTCGCAAGTTCACTAAGAGCTACTATGAGCTGCAGCAGCAACAGCGTATAGAACCGATGATCAAAGAGGTCTATGTCCGTGCGATGAAGGCTGCTAAAATCGAGAGTGAACGAGCTGTTGCTAACGGCTATCTGCCAAAAGAGTATGCTGATCAAGCCCAAAAAATGGCAGAACAGACATTGAAACGTTTTCTGCACAACAAGATGCATCGTCTTCGTGATGTTACGGAAGAGGCACATTCAGAGTCATTGATGACTGCTCTAACTCATATCTTGGGTATCGATCACCAAGATAGCAAATAATACTATTTCTAAGGAACGTCAATGCGTTTTTCACAAGCTTTTATCCCTACTACAAAAGAAGCACCTTCAGAGGCTGTTCTAGCCAGCCACATCCTTTTAACACGTGCCGGTTTCACCTCACAGGTTGCTGCTGGTCTTTATAACTACCTGCCACTGGGCAAACGCGTGCTTAAAAAGATCGAGAATGTGATCAACGAAGAGATGACTAAGATTGGTGCCCAAGAGGTAGACCTTAGCTTTGTAACACCAGCTCACCTTTGGGAAGAGAGCGGGCGTATGGAGAAGTTTGGAAAAGAACTTTTACGTTTCCGTGACCGTAAAGAGAACCTCTTTGTCTTAGGGCCGACCCATGAAGAGATGATGGTCAACCTGGTACGTAATCGTGTGACCAGTTATAAACAACTTCCTCTTAACCTGTACCAGGTCAAGACGAAGTTTCGTGACGAAGCACGTCCGCGTTTTGGATTGATGCGCGGACGCGAGTTTGTGATGAAAGATGGTTATAGTTTCCATGCGACAACTGAAGACCTTGATCGTGAGTTTGATGCAATGGAAGCGGCATATAAACGAATTATAGAACGTTTAGGTCTTGATTTTCGTGTAGTTAAAGCAGACAGTGGCGCTATTGGCGGTGCTGGCTCTAAAGAGCTGATGGTGATCGCTGATAGCGGTGAAGACACTATTGCTATCTGTGACAATTGTGAGTATGGGGCCAATGTTGAAGCGGCAGAACGTTCAATTCGTCAAGATATCCCTGAAGCACCGGAGAGTGATTTTAATAAGTTCCAAACTCCGGATGTAAAAAGTATTGAAGACCTTGCCAACTTCTTTAAGGTCGACCCATACTACACGATGAAGTGTGTTGCTAAACGTATGACATACGAAGACGGCGACCAGATCGTTCTCTTCTTTTTACGTGGAGATGATGAACTTCAAGAGGTCAAAGCGGTCAATGCAGCCGAAGCACTGGATATCGCGGATGTCAGTGAAGAGGAGCTTGCAGCCTTAGGTCTTGTACCGGGCTTTATGGGCCCACTTGACATGGAAAAACTGCCATGTGTTTTTGACACAGGTTTAAAAGGGGCTACACAGCTTATCTGTGGTGCCAACGAAAAAGATTTCCACTATGTCGGTGTTGACATGAGTGTTCTTGATGCAGGACTTTTTGCAGATCTTTACACAGTAAAAGAGGGTGACGGCTGTCCTCACTGCAGCGGCGGCAACCTTCTTTATACAAAAGGGATCGAAGTCGGGCATATCTTTAAACTGGGTACGGCCTATTCAAAACCGCTCAAAGCAGAGTTTTTAAATGAAAGAGGACAGGCTGAACCGTTTATAATGGGAACATACGGCATGGGTGTCAGTCGTCTGATCGCAGCAACGATTGAGCAGCACCATGATGAAAAAGGGTGTATTTGGACTAAAGAGACAGCACCATACATGGTCAATGTAATGGTCTCTAACATCAAAGATGAAGAGCAGTTGGCTTTTGGTGAAGCACTTTACCAACAGCTGCAAGATGCCGGTGTAGAGGTTATCTTAGATGACAGAAAAGAGCGTTTTGGTTTTAAAATGAAAGATGCTGAACTCATCGGTTTTCCATACACGGTGATTGTAGGTAAAGAGTTAGTCAACGGCAATGTACAGATCGTTGAACGTGCTACGCTTGAGAAAAGAGCGGTCTTTGCTGACAAAGTCTTTGCTGAGATCATGGAACGTCTATAATGCTCTATTTTGTACTCTATCTCTTTTTAGAGGTGATGATCTCTGTCAACCTCTCTTCACAGATCGGTGGGTTTAACACCTTTTTGGAGTTGATGTTGAGTGCCTTTGTCGGTTTTGTCCTTTTAGTGAACTTCAGAGCGACACTTTTTGAGAACATGCAGGCATTCTCAATGGAGAAGATCGACGTCCAAGAGTTCCAACGTCTTAATATCTTTGCGGTGCTTGGTGCTGTTTTACTGATCTTACCGGGGTTTTTAACAGACATGATAGGTGTTTTACTGCAGTTCTCTGTCATTACCAAGATGTTGGTTAACCGTTTTACGGCAAAATCTACTCATCAAAAGAAAACAAGATATACCCATACTCAAATACATGAAGAAAAGGATGATGATGTCATTGATGTCGAAATTATCAGCAACGATTCTACTAAGTAGTCTCTCACTTTTCGGTGCTACCAATGCCGAAGTAACAAGCTTTTTGCAAAAACAGATCGGAGGCAACAAAAATGTCTCTGATCTTAAAATCACTGTGAGCAGCCGAGCAGCAGTAAAAGATCTTAAAGGGTGGGATAGTGTGATCGTTAACTTGACTGCACGTGTCAAACAGGGTAAAACTGAGCGTGATATTGAGCAGCAGATGATCTATTTCGTACACGGTGACTACATCACTAAAGAACTTAACAATGTCAAAACCGGTCGTGCGTTAAGCACTACAGTTTCGCCAAAGTTTAAAGCTGAGTTTTACACTAAAGAGAACCTTGTGTACGGTAATGCTAATGCCAAACATAAGGTAGCGATCTTTTCAGATCCACTCTGTCCATTTTGTCGTAAGTTTGTTCCAGAGTCGATCAACTACATGAAAAAATATCCTAATGACTTTGCTGTCTATTACTACCACTTTCCACTTCCTGCACTTCATCCGGCAGCGATCGCTTTGACTAAAGCAGCGATTGCAGCAGAACAGAAAGGGCTTAAAGGTAAGATCTTGGATATGTACAAAGTTGAGATCAACGCCCGTGAAACAGATGAGAAGAAGATCGTTGCTGCGTTTAACAAAACGGTAGGGACATCACTGACTGTTGCAGATATTCATACACCGGCAGTTGAAAAACAGTTCAAACATGACAAAAGTGTTGCCTCTAAAGTGATGGTACAGGGTACGCCGACAATGTTCTTTGACGGTGAGAAAGACGGAAGTAAAAATAAGTTTAAAGAAGTGAAGGTCAAATGAATAAATTAACAATTGCAACACGCGGTTCGAAACTGGCTCTTTGGCAGTCAGAACATATTAAAGCGGTTTTAGAAGAGAACAACCCGGGTCTTGAAGTTACCCTGAAGATCATTATCACATCGGGTGACAAGATCATTGATACTCCTTTGGCTAAGATCGGCGGCAAAGGGCTCTTTTTAAAAGAGATCGAAGAGGCGATGCTCAAGGGTGAAGCACATATTGCAGTACACTCACTTAAAGATGTGCCGACAGTGATGCCTGAAGGTCTTGTTCTTGCCGCGATCACAGCACGCGAAGATGTACGTGATGCAATGCTTTCAGAGAAGTACAAAGACATTGAAAACCTTCCTCAAGGTGCGACAGTAGGAACGTCATCTCTTCGCCGTCGTATGCATTTAGCAAGAATCCGTCCTGATCTTGTAATCAAAGACCTTCGTGGTAATGTGGATACACGTATTCGCAAGCTTAAAGAGGGTCAGTTTGACGCTATTATCTTGGCCTATGCTGGTATCAGTCGACTAGAACTTCTTGACTCTGTTGAGCATATCTACCCAATCTCTTTGATGGAGATGATCCCGGCGATGGGACAGGGTGCACTCGGTATTCAGTGTGTTGATGATCCTGAAGTGATCAAGATCGCTGAACAGTTAGAAGATGAGTACAGTCGTATAGAGACTACGATCGAGCGCGACTTTGTTGACATGCTGCAAGGCGGTTGCCAGGTACCTATTGGTGTTAGTGCCTTTGTTCAAGATAACGGTGAAGTGCTGATCCGTTCACTTTTAGGTCTGCCAAGCGGTGAGGAAGTCTTAGGTGAGTCAAAGACAATCTCTAAAGAGGACTTCGAAGGTGCCGGACGTGAAATGGCGCAGCGTCTAATCGATAAAGGGGCTAAAGAGCTTCTTGAGCGTGCAGAAGTCGAAGCGAATAACATTCCAAGTACTTTATAATATTAAACATTGTGGGATCTTCCCACACACTTCATTAAAAGATCTCTCATGAAAAAAACAGTCGAACTCCTTAAAAAACATAATGAAATCACTATCATCGAAGATGAACTTGATATCTATCTAGAGATACCACATCTTGCCTATATGGAAGTGAAAAAAGAGGATGGCGGTAAAGCGCTTCTTTTTACCAATCCTATAGACAAGAAAAATGACAAACGCTTTGATATTCCGGTTGTGATGAACCTGTTTGGTTCATACAAGCGTACCGAGTTACTGTTCGGTCGAAAGATTGAATCTGTTGCTGATGAGATCACAAAGCTGCTTCATATGAAACCGCCAGAGGGTCTAGGTAACAAGATCTCAATGTTGGGAGATCTGTTTCAGCTAAAAAATGTCTTTCCGAAACGTCTGAAAAAAGAGGGTGAGTGTCAAGCAGTTAAACAGCTTGGTGATGATGTAAACCTCTATGACCTTCCTGTGTTGACAACATGGGAACAAGACGGCGGTCCTTTTATTACGATGGGGCAGGTCTATACCCAAAGTCTTGATGGTGAGATGGTGAACCTGGGGATGTACCGTCTGCAGGTCTATGACAAAAACCATCTTGGTATGCACTGGCAGATCCACAAAGATGCCTCCCACTTCTTTGACCAATATCAGCGTGCTGGCAAAAAGATGCCGGTGAGTATCGGTATCGGCGGGAACCCTCTGTATACCTGGTGTGCTACTGCACCACTGCCGTATGGGGTGAACGAACTGCTTCTTTATGGCTTTGTTACAAAACAAAAAGCAGAAGTCGTTAAGTCCATCACAACACCGCTTTACATCCCTAAAGATGTTGATTATGTGATCGAAGGATGGGTTGATCCGCAGATGATGAAGATCGAAGGACCATTCGGTGACCACACAGGGTATTACACACTCGAAGAGCCTTACCCAGTTATGGAAGTAAGTGCGATCACCCATAAAAAAGAGCCTATGTTCCTGGCAACAGTGGTTGGAAAGCCGCCACTCGAAGATAAGTATATGGGTTGGGCAACAGAGCGTATCTTCTTGCCACTGCTTAAGACCAATGCTCCAGACCTTATCGACTACCATATGCCGGAAAATGGTGTTTTCCATAATCTGATTTTGGCAAAGATGCAGCCGCTTTATAAAGGTCATGCCAAACAGTTTATGCATGTCTTTTGGGGTGCTGGTCAGATGAGTTTTGTCAAACATGCTCTTTTTGTCGATGAGAAAGGTCCTGAACTAAACAACTACTTTGCGATGGCCAAATATGTGCTTGACCGTTTTTCACCAAAGATGCTCTTTATCTCCGAAGGGATCACAGATGCGCTTGATCACTCAAGTCCGGAAGCTCTGGTAGGAGGTAAACTGGGAATTGATGCGACACTCAAGTTCAACCCTCAAATGCCAGAGCTGTTAGATGACGAAAAACTTTTAGCGTTAGTGAAAGAGCGTATACCTGAGGTCCAAGAGGTTCGTCAATATATGTTGATGACACCTAACCCTATAACGGTTATAACGGTTGATAAAACAAGACCTGTAGGTGAATGTTTCGCATTGCTAAATGATCTTAACGGACATCTGAGTATTGTTGCTTTTGTGGATATAAAAAACAATAACATAGACAACCCGTATATGCTGACGTGGCGCATTGTCAATAACCTTGATGCACAGCGTGATCTTAAAATAGTTGATGACGTTGTCTATATTGATGGCACCAATAAAAATTCCCTTGACGGATTTGAACGTCGTTGGCCTGATGACGTGACTTGTACACAAGAAGTTGTTACTTCTCTTAAATCAAAAGGTCTGTGGGACCTAGACCCTACTCTTGAAGAACGCTATCAACTTTAGTAGGTAAATACAAAATAACATTGAATATTAATTCATGTTATTTATATTACTTTTTCTTATCACAAATCTGTTACATCTTCCCTAATATTCGTTATCGCATACAATTTGCCCTGCAGGTTAAGGCTAATATTATTTTTGATAATGTACTATGAAAATAATAATTAAATGTCTGAAGGTTTATCTATATGAGAAAAATAATAATGTATGTATTGGCGATAACAGTTCTAGGGCTTGGTTCTGCTGAAGCAGCTGTATATAAAGGTCAAAAGGTTTACATTAAAAAATGTCGTAAATGTCATGGCGGTGGACTAGAAGTCGCAGCGTCTAAAAAGAAAAGGACATGGAAGAAATTGCTGAAAAATAAAGGTGAAGGTATGGCTAAACTTCACCTCGAAAACAAAAAAGCGAAAAAATCACATAAGTACTTCAAAAGTAAAAAATTTAAAAAGCGTGCTAGACACCTTAAAGACTTCATGGTAGAGTACGCTAAAGACAGTGGTAACGTACCTGCGTGTAACTAACACTTTACACTCTTTAGAAGGCATTGCCTTCTCCTTCGATGTAATAACTTCTTATAGATAAAACTCTTTCTTAAAAACCTTGAAAAAATTAGGTAAAATGTCACAATTATTTTCACGCATGTTTTATGTGTAGTATTTTGGGAGCCAAAATGGACAAAATGTGGTCAGGTCGTTTTAGTGAAAGTTCAGCTTCACTGCTGGATGATTTTAATGCATCAATTATGTTTGATCGTCGTCTTTACAGAGAAGATATTGAGGGTTCACAAGCCCACGCTGCGATGTTGCAAGCACAGGGTATTTTAAATGCAGAAGAGCTGAAGGCTATTCAAGATGGTATGGCTCAGGTTTTATCAGAGATCGAGTCTGGCGAGTTTGAGTGGAAGATCTCAGATGAAGATCTGCATATGGCGATCGAGAAGCGTCTGACAGCTATCATTGGGGAGACAGGCGGAAAGCTTCACACGGCACGTTCTCGTAATGACCAGGTAGCGGTTGACTTCCGTCGTTATGTGCTTCGTAAAGATCGTGAGATCGCACAGTTGTTAAAATCGCTGCTTGAGGTTGTAGTAGAGATTGCCTCTAAACATACAGAGACATTGATCCCGGGGATGACCCACTTACAACATGCACAGCCGATTAACTTTGGTTTTCATATGCTTGCCTATGCATCAATGTTTAAACGTGATATTGAACGTTTTGAAGACTCTAGACGTCGTAATAACGTCTCACCACTCGGTTGTGCAGCACTTGCCGGTACACCACACAACATCAACCGTGAGATGACGGCACAAGCATTAGGTTTTGACAGTGTCAGTGTTAACTGTTTGGACACTGTAAGTGATCGTGACTTCGCACTAGAGATCTTATTTAACATCTCGACCATGATGATGCACATCTCACGTTTGAGTGAAGAGATCATCCTCTGGTCAAGTTATGAGTTTGGTTTTGTTGAGCTTTCGGATGCCTACTCAACAGGATCATCTATTATGCCTCAGAAGAAAAATCCGGATGTTCCTGAACTGCTTCGTGGTAAGACAGGTCGTGTAAACGGTAACCTTATCGCACTTCTTACAGTGATGAAAGGTCTTCCTCTTGCTTACAACAAAGACACACAAGAAGACAAAGAGGGTGTCTTTGACAGCATCGATACGGCTGAGCTCTCTTTAGAGATCCTTCGTGAAGCACTTAAGACGATGACAGTCAAAGTGGAGAACATGGAAAGTGCGTGTCAGAAAGGCCACTTGACAGCGACAGACCTGGCAGATTACCTTGTTGAGAAGTGCGGTGTTCCATTTAGAGAGACACACTTCATCTCTGGCAAAGCGGTTGCCCGTTCAGAAGCTCTAGGCATCGATGTCAGTGCGATGAGTTTTGATGAGCTTAAAAAGATCGATGAGCGTATTAATGAAGATGTCATGCCGTACTTGGCACTGAGAAACTCTATGAATTCGCGTGAGTCTCAAGGCGGGACATCGACACTTCGAACACTAGAACAGCTGGTACTGTTCCAAAATTATATTAAAGGTTTATCATTATGAAAATATCTGTAGCCCATAAAGAGGGAATGAAGTTCGAAGCGACAACAGCTAAAAGCAGCTTTATTATCGACTGTCCGACAATCAGCCCTATAGAGTATTTTCTAAGCGGTATTATCGCTTGTAGTGCCAGTGACATTCAGATGTTGCCACAAAACCAAGGTAAAACGGTTACAGACCTTGTTGTTGACGGAGAAGTAGTACGCAATGACGATCACCCTAAAAAGTTCAACTCACTTGTGTTGACTTATACATTTAACTCAGATGCGGACAGTGATGATATGGCTGCACGTTGGGTAATGGCAAGTGTAGAGACTTACTGTTCAACGATCAATACTATCCGTGATACAACAAAGATCTCTTACACAATTATCCATAACGGTAAGACTATTCGTGAAAATGAAGAGATGATCAGTGGTCAAGGGACAAATGTTGACCTTGGCGAGCTGGATGCTTGCTGTCCGTCTTAGATAAAATTTTAGCCCAGTTGGGCTAATGGCATTAAAAAAAGTGACCTCTTTAGCCTATAACTGTTTTACCTTATCATAATATTATAGAGGATTATGAACAAATATTAATGTGATATAATAGAGGTATGATTAATATAATTAAAGACAATCGAAGTAAATATCAAAATATTGTTGTTAATAAAATCGATGATTATTTTTACAAACGTAAGCGCTATAATCAACATTTTTCTTTGGCCATTGGTCTGTCTGATCTTGATATAGACGTAAGTGCTTTTAACGAACATAATCGTCAGACAGATATATTTATTAAATTGGAAAAAAATCTCTGTTGCGAAGTATTTGACGGTACTAGTGCAGAGAGTGGTATAAAAGCTGCGGGTATCTTACTTACCGATTTTGAAAGTCACTTTTATACTAAACGGATCTTTGCAAGCATAGTGTTTTCTAAAGACTACGACACAAGTTCGCAAATGGTCCATCGGCTTTTCGATATCTTAGAATACTCATGTTCAAACAATATGGAGAATATGGTGGTTGACAACTCGTTGATGATTAAAGATTATTAAGCAGTCCCCCTGAAAGTTCAGGTCACCAGATTGTTCTTAAGATCTATAGGGTACCTCTAAACTGATAGCTAACAATTATATGCTTTTCACTGATGGAACGTGTGGAACACGTAAAGGAAGTTAATGCTCGCATTTTATGAGAGTGACTGGTTTACCATTATTTTAGAGATACTATTTTTGCTTTTTATCGCCTATGACACAAAACGCTATTTTCAAACCGGTAAACGTGAATTCCTCATTAATATTGTCCTTGCAATCGTCTTTTTCTTTTGGGCTTTAGTGCCGTTTTATAACAAGTACTACAGCTGGCAGGATGTTGATAAAGAGAGTCTGCTTGCAGCGTGTGTTCAAGAGTACAATCAGACCTACTGTTCTTGCCTGGATGATAAGATCTTTAAAG
>JAUWLG010000003.1 GCA_030613795.1 Helicobacteraceae bacterium | reverse complement strand
CTTTTAGGGGTCTTTGCTCGTAATGCGGTGGCTTTTCATGCGCCGACAGGGCACGGGTATGCATTTTTGGCAGAGAAGGTCATTGAACTCGACACCATTAATCCGCAGATCGCCTCTGGGTTGACCGCTGCTTTTAGAAGTTATGACCGTCTTAACCCTGAGAATAAGGAACTTATGAAAGAGGCTTTGGAGATGATACTCAGTGAAAAAGAGATCTCGTCCAATGTCTATGAAATAGTAGAAAAGATCCTTAACTAAAGTTCCAGCTTCGGCACATCTTGCGTCCAACTTAGACTCTCCGCGTGCACTAGCACGCTATCGGTCTGAGTTAAACACAACCTACACCAAATCTGAAACTTTATCACTTCTGTCTGGTTTAAGATGATCTTCGCCATCATTTCTCCAATCTCCAATCTCTATTCAGCCAATATAATTTAAAACTCAGTATATAAGTTATAATAATAATTATTTTTAGTTATGTATTATAAATTCATATGTTTATAAAATGGGTAGAAACACTATGTTCAGATAGAATTATCACGAATTATTATGTTGTATTAAAAGTTGTGATAAGATTGTGATGGTTTTGCGATAAAGTTTATTTGACGTAAAAAATAACTGTTATGTAATCATAAAGGAGAAAAGATGGCTAGAGTTGTTATTTTGGGTGGTGGTGTTTCAGGACATACAGCTGCAACATTTGCTGCAAAGTGGCTAGGTAGTTCGCACGAGGTTGTTGTTGTAACACCAAATGCAAAATGGAACTGGATTCCTTCTAACATCTGGGTTGGTGTTGGTCAGATGAGTAAAGAAGAGGTTACTTTTGACCTAGATCCTGTTTACAAAAAAGCGGGTATCACATATAAGCAGGCAAAAGCGATTTCTCTGAGTCCAGAAGGAAGTGCGAGTGAGACACAGCCGTTTGTGACGATCGAATATACTGGCCAAGGCAAAGAGGGCGAGACTGAAGATGTTACTTATGACTATGTTGTCAATGCAACCGGTCCTAAACTTAACTTTGGTGCAACACCGGGTCTGGGTGAAGGTTCTGAGCTTGGTGAGCACACTGTCTCTGTCTGTACGGCAGACCATGCTGTTCATGCAAACGAGGAGTTTCAAAAGTCTATTGAGAAGATGAAAAAAGGGGAGCGTCAAAAGTTTTTGATCGGTACAGGTCACGGTATGTGTACATGTCAAGGTGCGGCGTTTGAGTATGTCTTCAACATCGAACATGAGCTTAACAGAGAAGGTGTTCGTGATCTGGCTGATATCCAGTGGATCTCTAATGAGTCATTTTTAGGTGACTTCGGTATTGGCGGATTGCACATGAAACGTGGTGGATATGCAGCTTCATCCCGTCTATTCGCAGAATCTCTCTACTCTGAGCGTGGTGTAAGATGGATCATTGGTGCACATGTCTCTAAAGTTGAAGAGGGCAGTGTTGATTATGAACTACTTGATGGTTCTACCGGTTCAGAAAGCTTCGATTTTGCTATGTTGATCCCGCCATTCGCCGGTGTCGGTCTAAAAGCTTACGGCAAAGACGGTTCAGACATTACTGATACTATCTTCGCACCAAATGGATTTATGAAAGTTGATGCAAACTATGCAGCAGGCGCTTATGAGAACTGGAAAGCATCTGACTGGCCACGTACCTACCAAAACCCGACATACAGCAATATGTTTGCTTGTGGTATCGCCTTTGCACCGCCGCACCTTATCTCTAAACCGATGAGTTCACCAAACGGTACACCGATCAACCCGACACCGCCACGTACAGGTATGCCTTCAGGTATCATCGGTAAAGCGGTTGCACACTCTGTTTGTGACCTTATCACAAAAGGTGAGGGAACACATCTTCATGAAGCTTCTATGGCAGAGATGGGTGCAGCATGTGTTGCATCTGCAGGTAAGGGTCTTACAACCGGTACTGCGGCAGCACTAACAGTCTATCCTGTCGTTCCTGACTTTGAAAAATATCCTGGGCTAGGTCGCGACCTGAACTATACTTTTGGTGAGATCGGTCTTGCAGGGCACTGGATCAAACATATACTTCACCATATGTTTATCTACAAAGCACAACTTAAACCAGGTTGGACACTGATCCCTGAATAAGAAGGGTAGTTTGTTGAGGAGTGCGGTTTATCTGCACGTGAGCTCGACGCTGAGTTGAACTTAGCGTTAGCGTAGTGAAGGGGAACTTGTTCGCCGGAACGTAAAATATAGTAATAAAAGGATAACTTATGAAAGAGATCGAAGAGAGAGTAAGACCGTACGACCAAAACTTTACAACAATGGTTCCAACAAACTTTGTAAAATATTGGAGAACAAATCTTCTTTGGCAGTTTATTCGTTTTATAGTGATCAACATCAAAATGTTGATCGTTGTACGTAAAAGTCACTAAAACACTTAGTTGTGGGCCTATAGTGCCCACAACACCCACTTCATTTTCTTAGGCACCTCTCCATGATTAAAAAACTAGTACAGTACCCTGATGAGCGCATCAAGATCACCTCTGCAGATGTGAGAAGTTTTGACGATGAACTTTTGACACTTATAGAGAATATGAAAGATACCATAGAGGCAAATGAACTAAGTGAACTTGCTGCTATACAGATCGCCGTTCCTGCTACCGTAGTGATCATTAAAGAGGGCGATGACTATCTTGAGCTGATCAATCCTAGGATCATAGGGACAACAGGCATGCAGGAGTCTGCTGAAAGTACAAACTATCTGCCAAATATCAGTGCAACACTGGATCGATATGATGAGATCAAAGTTATCTATCAAGACCGTGAGGGCAAACAGCGCTCCATGGATGTTGCAGGAGAACTCTCCAAACGTATTCAGCGAAAGATAGACTATACTTTTGGCGGAACCTTTGTTGACAAGTTGCCAAAAAAAGAGCAGAAGCGTGTTGAAAAAGAGTTGGAGTACGGCATCGTTGAAGGCAGTGGCGGTACCTGTCCAACGATCTCATATCGCCAATACTTTACAAAGGCGATCAAGTTGCTATTATCGGTGATGTTTTTGATCGTTCTGTCGTCTCTCTTTATTACAGACCCATCGACGCTCTCACTGCTTTACAGTGCAGAACTCTGGATGACAGGCGCTAACGTACTGTTTTTAATAGGGTACACACTTTATGCACAATACGAGACAAGTAAATTCTCGTCATGTACCAGTTGCCAGACGGCAAACACCTACGGTAACGTTACATTTTTGGGTTTAGCACTACTTGTAGTGTGGCTATTAAGCTACTTTATCGTCAATCCATCTTGAACATGACTTCTATACTGCAGCAATTACATATTGATGTATGTAGTTAGTATGGAAATAATATAGGCTACCTCCAATACCACAGCTAATTTGTGGTTCTGTGGTTCTTTTGGATAAGTGTTTAACACGAAGACCTCTCTCTTTCTGAAACCTCTATAAATCTACAAACTTAGATTGTAAACCACTTATATCTCAATAGAACCTACAGTATTATGCTGGGATTAATTTCAGGAGATAAAATGAAAAATGTAATAGTAGGTCTAATTGTTGCTATGTTCTTTTTAGGATGTAGTGAGAACGTCAAAGTTGATGTTGAACAAAAAACTGTTGTTGGAAGTTCACTGGAGACACTCAAACTCAACGACCAGTTTGAAAAACCTCAGACGCTAAGTGCTGATACTAAAAAAGTGATCTTTGCTTTTTCAAAAGATATGGGACACATGAGTAATGAGTTTTTTGATAAACAAGATGCGAGTTACTTAGCTAAGCACAGTGCTGTTTTTGTGGCTGATGTCAGTGGCGCACCATCGTTGATAAGAAGTATGTTTATTATGCCGGGGTTGAAAGACTTTAAACACACTGTCTTAGTGATAGAAGATAAAAATGCAGCTGCAAGTTACCGTATCGATGAGCACAAAGAGGCGTTGATGATCTTGGATGTTAATAACTTCATTATTGAAAACATCAGCTATGTCTCATCAGAAGAAGAGCTGGCTAAAGCTCTTTAGATTATAGGCGTTGGTCTTTACCGACGTTCTTTCGTTCTTTTTTTCTTCCTTCTACCACACAAAAATTCTATTAGTTAACTTATCTAACCCCTTTTGAAGTTCATCTATATCACTATTGCCTTATAAGTATTTCAAATGAGGAACAAGTGTGAAAAAAATTGCTGGTATAAAATATGTCGCAGGTAAGTGTGGTAAATAAACTATGGAAATAATCGCGCTCTTTTTTACGGCACTTGTTGACCTCTCAAATGCAATGGCACCGTATATTCTGTTCGGATTACTCTTTGCCGGGATACTGCATGAGTTAGTCCCCGACACTATTGTCACTAAGCATTTAGGTAAAGAGAGCGTTGGCTCTGTCGTTAAGTCAACCATCTTTGGCATCCCTCTGCCTGTCTGTTCATGCGGGGTGATCCCTTTGGCCACCAGTATTAAAAAGAGTGGGGCGAGTAAGGGGGCAACACTCTCTTTTCTTATCTCAACACCTATTACCGGTGTGGACTCCATCTTAGCGACCTATGGGATGTTTGGCTGGGCTTTTACCATCTATCGTGCTTTGACTTCAATGGTTATTGCGATGGTAGCAGGGGTTTTGACAAATGTATTGGACAAAGAAGAACAGCCTAAAGCCCTTTTCAGTGCTGCCCCGGCAGGTGGGTTTTCAATGGCACCGCCATCTTCACCAAAAGAGGAAGAGGGGGGTTGCTGTTCGAGTGGTTCATGTTGTGACAGTGAAGAGAAACAGCGGTTCTCTTTTGTTAAAGCTATGCGTTATGCTTTTATTACCTTGCTTGGTGATATCGCCAAACCACTTTTTTTGGGCCTTGTCATAGGGGCTGTGATCACGGCGGCTATTCCGGAAAACTTGAGCAATATCTTGATCGAATATTCATGGCTGTCATACCTGATCGTCATCGCCATCGCTGTTCCGATGTATGTCTGTGCCACGGCTTCCCTGCCGATCGCAGCCGCCTTAATGCTCTCAGGTGTCAGTGCCGGAGCGGCCTTTGTCTTTTTGAGTGCAGGACCTGCGACCAACACGGTTACTATTGGTGTGGTTAAAAAGATGCTTGGAACCAAGTCACTTTACATCTACCTTGGCACGATTATTGTGGGGAGTGTCCTTTTTGGCTTAGGACTGGATTATATCTTTAATATAAACGACATTGATCCTGCCTCTCTGGTGCATATGGAAGAAGAGGCAAGTTTGATCGCAATGGCAAGTTCAGTCGTCTTATGGGGTTTTGTAGTTTATTTTATAGCTAGCCCATATCTTCAAAAAAAGAGTTAAAACAGTCACTCTTCATATCTCTACTAGAGTGTTTAGCTATAATTTTATCATCAAATATTTAGGGTGCTTTTTGAAAAAGATCGTTGTTGTTTTGCTACTGTTAATATCGCTGATAGATGCTAAAGATATTGAACCACTTTATCGTCTGCATACAGCAGGTTTTGTCACTGACTTTGTCCTTGATGGTGACAAGATATATGTGGCAACAGATGCGGGAAGTGTTGATATCTTTGCTCTTGGCAGTGAGCAGATGATCGCGCAGATAGTTTTGGAACCCGTTCTCTCTGGCAGAGGGGAACGTATACCCGCGCGCATCAGCAGAATCGACCGTCAGAACGGTAAAACACTCATCATCAGTATGGGAGCAGACAACTATCGTAATGTCTGGATAGAAGAGAATGGCAGGCTGGAACAGATCATCGATGAGAAGAAAAAACTTCTTATCAGAGAAGCCCGTTTTGTGGATGACAACCGCATTATCTTTGGGACCTTTGATTCTGATGTGATCCTTTACAATATTTCGGAGGGGTATAAGGCATACCAACGTTCGAATTCGCAAAGTACCCTGTGTGACATCGCCTTAAGTCCTGACAGTAAAAAGATGGTCACTGCTGATGAGAGCGGGGTGATCAAGCTCTATGATGTGGAGAGTGCCAGTGTTGAGCAAGAGTTCTCTTCTGAAAATGTGGACAAGGTCTACAGTGTTGCCTACCGTAATGGTGTTGTTGTGACAGGTGGTGAGGACAGACGTGTCGGGGTCTACCGAAAAGACGAAAAAGCCTACCATCTAAAAAGTGATTTTCTTGTTTATGCGGTTGGGTTGAGCCCTAGTGGCAGTGTGGGTATCTACTCAAGTGGTGAGGCCCAAGACTTGCAGCTTTTTAATACAGCAACAAAAGAGAAGATGGATCGTCTGGTTGGGCATAAAGAGATTGTCAATAAGATAGAGTTTATCAGTGAAAACTCTCTTATCAGCTCCGGAGAAGGGCAAGAGCTGTTTTTATGGAAGATCAATTAGCATTTGTAGCTAGTTACATCCACCATGCGTAACAATAAAGACACTAAAAGTCTTATTCGGGTTGTCACTATCCTTCAATACCATCACTTGAATATTAAAGTTGTTTTTATAAGGTACGAGGAGCGCTAGAGTGCCGCTTCAATTGCTTTGATCACTTTAAATTCAAGCTCTTTGAGCACAGGATATGCTTTTGAGTCTTTAGATGCAACTGTGGATCGAACATACATGATCGAGGTCTTACCATTTTTTTCGATAAGAGTGACACGAATAGGGCAGAAAGCCATCATCTCTGGGTCACTGTTCACCACCGCATTGCCAAACCAACCGTTACAGGCGATGACAGCTTTGATGGCGGTAAGGTTGTTGGTGTTGAAATCCTTACCAAAGGCCTCTGGAAGACCTGCTGCTTTGAAATTTCCTAGTATATCGATCTCAGAGACAACAATAAGGTGTGCATTGTCAAACGAAGTTATCAGCTTAGGGTAGACCTTATCCATGGGTGCGTCATAGGTTTTAGTATAAACGGCATCGGCCCAGAGTGTGAGGCTCAACGTTAATATGAGTAGTAAGATCTTTTTCATGGCAAATCCTTTTGCTTGATTATAACGAAGAAAATAGAGCTACCCCAAGTAGAGAGTGAAACATTTTAGTTACCAGGTGGTAACAATAATTTGTCAAAAGAAACTTCTATGGAAGAATGGAATATAATAATTATAAGGCACATCTAACAAGGTCTGATCTTGGATCGATATTTAGAGATGCATACACATTAAAGGAGTCCAGATATGGCAAAAGTTCTAAAGAAAAAAGCGGTAAAAAAAGTAGCTAAAAAAGCGGCAAAAAAAGTAGCACCAAAAGGTACAGTAAAAGCAGTAGCTAAAAAAGTGACAAAAACTGTTTTAAAGAAAGAAGTTACGACAAAAAAAGCAGCGACTAAAGTAGCAAAGAAGTCAGCGAAAAAAGTTGTTAAAAAAGCGGCTGCAAAGGCACCTGTAAAAAAAGCAGCTAAAGCACCTGTTAAAAAAGTTGCTAAAAAGACGACCGCAAAGAAAAAATAGAACATCGACTTTTCTGACTAGCGTACGCTAGCAGAATTGACTTGCATAAAACCTTTCTGAACTCCACAAATAATGATCCAAGCCCTACCTTCTACATAATACCCAATATGTTATACTCTACGGAATGTACGTTTTGGAGCCCTAATGATCAATGAAAAAGTCCCCAACTTATTTATCGCTTTACCTATTTTAGTTGAGGCAAAAGGCCATATTCTTCAAGAGTGGCTGGCCTTTGAAGATGCGCGGCGTATCCTCGATGTTCACGACATAAAAGCAGACTTTTTTTACAACCATTTCGCCAGTGGTGTTTTTGACTATTTTATGGAAGTGATCAGTGGTAGAAAAGAGATCGGGGACTGTCCTGTTATCGGTGATCTTCTGGAGTATCTCAAAGACCGTGATGTCTCTGCTGATGAACTGTTTATTCTCTGTAGCCATTTTCGCAGGGCGATGCTTGACTTCTCTTACGACTCATCACTGAACAACAGAGTGATCTTTGATGAGATATCCTATGTGTTTGACTTAAACTTCTCGGGTGTTCTTAAACGTTATACAGGAACGATCTACCAAAAAGAACTTGAGATCGAGCGTAATGTCAAACTTCTAAATGAGTATAAAAAGGCAATCGATGCAAGTGCAATTGTTTCTAAGATGGACCCGGAAGGCAAGATCACCTTTGTTAATGACAACTTCTGTGAAGTAAGTGGTTACAGTCGAGAAGAGCTGATCGGAAAAGAGCATAACACGATCTTGACCGCAGATGAAGATCAGCCCTTTGAGAGACAGTTTTTGGAGACGATCGAGCCAAAGAGCATCTACAACAAGACGCTTAAAAAGAGAAAAAGTGATGGCAGTTTTTTTTATGTTGACAGTACGATCGTCCCTATTATCAATACCGAAGGCTTAGTGGCAGAGTACATTGTTATCGGGTATGAGGTGACGACCTTGATCAAAGCAGAGCAAGAGGCGGTGGAAGCCAGCATCTCCAAAGAGTATTTTCTCTCCAACATGTCGCATGAGATCCGTACACCGCTTAATGCGATCTTGGGCTTTGTCAGTATCTTGCAAGATGAGGTTGAAAATCCAACCCATAAAAAATACCTTGAGATCGTGCTTAACAGTGGTGAGAATCTGCTGACGATCATCAATGACATCTTGGATTTCTCCAAACTGCGAAGCGGTGAGTTTATGATCGAGACAAGCCGCTTTAATCTTCATGAAGAGTTGACCCACACCTTAGAACTTTTTGTTGCAAGTGCCAATGAAAAAGAGATCACCATGCTGGCCTATCTCGACCCGTACATTCCATATGAACTTGAGGCAGACCCTCTTCGAATTAAACAGATCATTTCCAATTTTATAAGTAATGCCATTAAGTTTACACCTGCTGAGGGTGTTGTCGAGCTTGAAGCTTTTTGTGATGACGGGATGCTTCGTGTCAGTATTAAAGATACAGGGGTTGGGATCACACAAGAAGATCAAAAACGAATTTTCAATGCCTTTACACAGGCTAAAAACACGGAGACTTTTACAGGGGGAAGTGGTTTAGGACTGGCTATCTGTAAGAAGTTGGCAGAGCATATGGGCGGGGATGTCTATGTTGAGTCAACGCTAGGCAAAGGCAGCGTCTTTACACTTGAGATCCCGGTGCTTTCACATGAGACGAAGACTTTTGAGATGTTTAATATTGAACCGTTTAAGAAGCTGACCATGGCACTGCTTTGTCAAAATGGAAAGTTGTCAAAGCCGTTGGTCTCACTGCAGCGTTATCTCAATATCTTTAACTTGGATGTGATCATGATAGATGAACTCAAAGCAGACAGTTATGACCTTCTCTTCTTCTCTGATGCAGAGGTCAATGAGGCGATGCGTTACGAGATCGCTGAACAGATGCTGCCTTCGATCGCGATCATGGACTATTTTGACAGCCGGTATGAGCATGTTGACAACATCACACCGCTCTACTTCCCGATCTACTGTTCCAAGCTCTATCACACCTTCTTGGATGCCTTGCACCTCTCTCAAGAAGAGGATGCATCACTGCTTCCAAATGAGCCTAAAAAACGCTATTTTAAGGGGAATGTTTTAGTTGCTGAAGACAACAGTGCCAACCAAGAGCTTATAAAGATCATTTTAGAGAGTTATGGACTGCATTATCTTATTGCTTCTGATGGACAAGAGGCCGTTATGCGTTTCAAGTCGGGTACGTTCGACCTGGTGCTTATGGATGAACAGATGCCTAAAAAAAGTGGTTCTCAGGCAACAGATGAGATACGTAAGTTTGAGAAGAAACGTGAGCGGGTACCGACGCCGATCGTTGCGTTGACAGCCAATGTCCTTAAAGGTGAAAAAGAGAAGAGCCCTAAAAAAGGATTTGATGAATTTTTGGGGAAACCTATTGTCTTAAAAGAGATGGAAGAGGTACTGAGCCACTTCTTAGAGGAAAAAGTGAACGACGATATATCAACGAAGAGTGTTGGTGCGGGGAATAGAAATACTATTAAAGGTGTTAATGTTACTAAGTTAGCGGAAGAGCTGATGCTTGATGAAGAGCAGATCATACGTCTGATGAAGATCTACTGCAAAAAGATGGAAGAGAGTCTGGAAGAGCTTAAAAAGGCGATCGCTATGAGAGATTATAAGGTCATAGGTCATGTGTCTCACTCCATTAAAGGCTCAAGCAGTAACTTTAGAATAGAGAGTATCGTGGACTTAGCGTACGAACTTGAAAAAGCGTCGTACGCAAAAGAGAGTACATTTGATTTTGAAACGGTCTTTGATGACATGGTGAAAGAGTATGACAGTATCGCTCTTCACGAGTGACTAGGGGTTCTAAAAGTACCCAAATTACATTTCGATGTAGTAACCGATTCCTGAAGCATTTTTAATAATAGGTGTCGGCATCAGTTTACGTAGACGCCAGACCAAGGTACGGACATTGTTCTCTGTTGCCCCTTCATTCTCCCAAACATAGTTCACTGCCTGCTCAAAACTGACGATGACGCCAAGTTGTGCCACCAAAAGGCGAATAAAAGTGTTCTCTTTTTTAGTGAGTTTAAGCATCTTGTCTTTGTAAAAGACCTTGTCCAGATCGATGTCGAGATGATAACCGTCACCAAAAGGGATAATTGGTTTGTCAGAGACCTTTTTAGCAAAAAGAAGTTTCTCTAAATGGTCTTTGTCCGACTTGAGACTTGTAAGGTCTTCGTCTCGTTTTTTCTCCTCTTCGTATTTGTAGAGTGCCATCTGAATGGTCCCGTGAAGAGATTGCGGATCAAAGGGTTTGACGATATAGCCGTATGGTTCACATCTCTTAGCTGACGAGATGATCTCATTTTCAAAGTGTGAGGTGAGAAAGATAAAAGGAATAGCATGTTTTTCATGGATGTAGTGGGCAAGTTCGATCCCATCATCAACCGATTGTAGAGAGATGTCGAGCAAGATCAGATCAGGCTCATATATCTTAACTTTATTACGTGCTTGAATAGCGGTGTCTGCAGTAGAGACCACCTCATATCCAAGTTTCTCAAGCGACATTTTTAAGTTCAATGCTGTGACTTCGTCATCTTCAACAATCAATATTTTTTGACTCATGATTTACCCTGTATAAGTTTTTTTGATGCAATAAAATCTAGTTACTTACAGTTCTATCACAATTTAGATAAATGTGATATAAAGGTGATTTATTACTATTTATAAAATGGGATAGTGAGAAGAAAAGGGTAAAAAGCGGAACAATTGGCTCACTGAAGCCGTTAATGCATGGTATAACCTATTCCACGTACGGTCTTGATATAATCTTTTGTTTTATCTGGATCGATCTTCTCTTTAAGACGGTTGATGGCGACATTGACCGTGCGACCTTGATAATGTTCGCTTTTACCCCAGACATGTTTAAGAAGGTAGTCACGTTTCAAGACTGTGTTTTTGCTCTCAATAAAGATATGCAGAAGGTCAAACTCCAACTTGGTCAGTTCAACAGCTTGAGAGTCAATAAAGACTTCACGGGAGCGAAGGTCGAGTTCGATATCACGGAATTTGACCTTGTGACTCAGTTGTGAGGCTTGAGTACGGCGTAATACAGCTTGAATACGGTAAAAAAGCTCTTGCATGTCGAAAGGCTTGGTAATGTAGTCATCTGCACCGCGTAAAAACCCCTCTTCAACATGATACTTTGTCGCTTTAGCTGAAAGATAGATAACCGGTATCTGCATCCCCTGGTCACGAAGCATAGCGATGAACTCGCTCCCCTCGATGTCGGGGAGGTTTCTGTCCATCAAGATAAGATCAATATTCTCTTCAGTAATTGCTTGACGAACATTTTTAGTGCTAAGAAAGCCGAGGGTATCGTAACCTTCTTTGCTCAAGCGGTGTTCAAGTACTTCGAGTAGATCTTCTTCGTCTTCTACGATCAATATTTGTGCTGGCATCACGTATCCCATTAATTTGATAGTAGTACTTTATAGTGTTTGTATAACACATTGGTTACAAGGAGAAGGCCGTGTGTAACCAAAATGTTACAAACTGGCTTCTGAAGTATTTTGGTTTCTTTTGCAAGAGAATTAATATAAGAACAGCATACATTATATATAAAGAGATTGATCAAATTTGTAACCCAATTGTTACACAATGGTAGTTTTGATGTAATCGAAGACTTTTATAATACGTTCAAATTACTCAAGGAGCCTTCAAATGGCAATGAATAAAAAATTCGTATCGACAATCGCATTAAGTAGCCTTACAGCGGCATTATTAACATTCTCAGGATGTGGTAGTTCTTCTGATGATGGTGGTTCTACAGGTACTACTCCTCCTCCATCTGTTGTCTACGGTGCAACACTTCAAGGTGAGATCATTGCTGATAGAACATTGACACTAGCTGACAGTCCAGTGAAGCTTGCTGGCAATAAAGTAAAAATCAAAAACAATGCTACATTGACTATCGAGCCAGGTGTAAAGATCTGTGGTGAATCACAAGCATATTTGATCGTAACTCAAGGTGCTAAGATCAACGCTAACGGAACAGAAGCTGAACCAATTGTATTTACTTCTGAAGCTGCTTGTGAAGGTGCTCCAGCAGGTGCAGGCCAGTGGGGTGGTGTGACACTACTTGGTAATGCAGTAACAAATGAGGCTGATACTATTCGTTACGAAGTTGATGAGTCAGATGCAGATTTCGCTTACGGTGGAACTGATGATGCAGACAACAGCGGTGTCCTTAACCATGTTAAGATCCTTAACTCTGGATACGCAGTAGCACCGGACAAAGAGGTTAATGGTCTTTCTCTATGTGGTGTCGGTACAGGAACAAAAGTTGATAACATCACGATCGTAGATTCAGGTGATGATGGTGTTGAGCTCTGGGGTGGAGCAGTTGAACTTAATCACATCTCTATCACTGGCGCTCAGGATGATGGATTTGACGTTGACAGCGGTTACCACGGTACAGTAACAAACCTTACTGTTGTGCAGACTGAGCCAGGTGCTGCGCTTATCGAAATGACAAATGGTGGTGACGCGACTAAACAACGTACAGACTGGACACTTGATGGATTCAGCCTTACTGCTTCTGTAAACCAGAAAAAAGAAGGTGGTATCTACTTCAAAGACCTTGATGTAACGGCTACTATCAAAAATGGTACGATTGACATGACAGAGTCTCCTGAAGCAAATCTAGGTGCAGGCCTTACAAATGCTGAAGGTGTTTATGCAGCTCCAGTGTTTGAAAATGTTGCAGTAAAAGGTAGTGCATTTATTAATGTTCAAGCGAACAAAAAAGATGGAACAACTGCTGATACTGGTACAACTGAACTTAATACTGCGATGACATCTGGTATAGGTAATACATTTACATCATTTTAATCATCTTCATATACTTTTTATAGAGGCTTTGCCTCTATAGCCTCTCAATTCTATGTACCTTACTTTTTTTTATTAAACTATCAACTCAGTACGAACCAAACTTCTATTTCCAACATGAGTGAGATTGATCTTAATGTATATGGACCAGGTGTTAACTCTATTAGTGTTGAAAATGGTTTAAAAACAGTGGCCGTAGAACGTAAAGAGTACTTACTGTAACAATTCAGAAACAATTAAAAAACAGATCAAAAGCCTATACGAAGGGCTTTTGAGATGGTTCATTCCTCTTCAACTCCTCCTTTTCTTCTCAATGTAACCAAAATGTTGCATATAAGTAACGCATGCGTAACCCCTCTCGCTTATTATTCCAACATCTAAAATTTATAGGCATTTTTTTGTGCCTAATGGAGAATCCATGTCTACAAAAATGCAAAACATTGCTTTGACTTTGTTGATCGCTGGTACGTCGTTGATGGCGAACAGTGACAATATGGCGGAATCGTTGATGAAACTTCGTGCAGAAGTCGAACAGCTTGACAGCGCTATCGCTGATGAAAAAGATGCTTACAAAGGCTCTATGAAGTCACTTCGTATGCAAAAAAATGATCTTGAAGCACTTATCGCCAGAGAAGACCTTCGTATCAAGCAGCTGACTGTAGAGATGAGCAAAGTAAAAAAAGAGGTTAAAGAGGCAGGTAAAAACTCTGTCGGTCTGAAACCTCTTGTTCTTGAGGCACTTGCTATATTGGAAAAAAATATCCAGACGCAGATCCCTTTTAAAACGGACGATCGTATTGCGGATATACAGCGTATTCAAAAGCAGGTTGAAAACGATGAGATTACAGCACAAAAAGGGCTGGCCTTGGCTTGGAACTCATATGGTGATGCAATCCGTATGAGTAAAGAGAACGGTATCTTCAAACAGACGATTACACTTAATGGGCAAGACCGTCTTGCTGAAGTGGCACGTGTCGGAACGATGATGATGTTTTTCAAAACACCTAACGATGAGATGGGTTACGTTGTAAAAGAACAGGAGGGCTGGAGTTATAAGCAGGTTCTTGGCAAGGAAGAGAAAACACAGATCGCTTCTATCTTTGATGCATTTAAAAAACAGATACGTACAGGTTACTTCACACTGCCTAATGCGCTTGTTGTTACGGAGGTGAAATAATGAAAAAATTACTATTAACACTACTTTTGCTTGCTACTACTTTGTTTGGTGCGACTGACACACAACTTGACCGTGCTTATGCTAAAGAGTTTGCTTTTATGAAAGCACAAAAGAACATGTTGATTAAGCGTTTAGAACGTGTTAAGACAGACAGCGCTCAAAAGATTAAAGCAGCAAAAGATGAGCTTAATACACTTCAAAACAGAGTGCTTTCAAGACAGAATAAAAGTGAAAAGTTGAATGACTTGCTTTATCTTTCTCAGCAAAATGCACAAAATGTAAGTGATGATGTCTCTATAGTCGAAGCCGTTGTTCTTCAGGCCCAATCAGCACTTACACCTTACGGTATTAAGATCGAAGTAGATAAAGAGAACTATCAAACAGCACTTAAAACGATCTTTGAAAAGTCAGACCTTCTGATCAAACAACTTTCGACAATCGAAGTGACTAAGGCACCGTTCTACCTTAATGACGGTACTGAGAAGTTGGGTACGGTTGTTAAAGTTGGTAACATCGCACAATTCGGTATCGATGGTACCAATGCAGGTGCTTTAGTACCGGCTGGTGAGAACAAGTTTAAACTTTATGATGAGCCAACTGCTGTTGAGACAGCAACAATGTTGGCTAAGTCTCAGATGCCAGAGACACTTCATATCTTTATCTATGAAAACAGCACAAAAGAGATCGAAGATAAGATCGAGAAGACAGTTTACTCTGTGATCGACTCAGGTGGGATCATTGGTTGGGTCATTATTGGTCTTGGTCTGTTTGGTCTACTGTTGGCGCTCTTTAGAACTATCTTTTTGGTTGGTTCTAACTCAGCGACGGGACCATTGGCAAAAGCAACACTTGTTGAACTTTTAGACGGCGGTCAAGAGAAAGCACTGGCTTATCTTAAAGAGAAAAGTGGTGCGACAGCACGTGTTCTTAAAGCGACGGTTCGTAACCTTGATGCAGAACGAGAGCATGTTGAAGATGTTGTTATGGAGTCGATCATGCATGAGAGCAGTCGTCTTGACCGTTTTGGTTCTGCCATTATGGTTATTGCTGCTGTTGCACCACTGCTGGGTCTTTTAGGAACAGTAACGGGAATGATCGCGACCTTTGACATCATCACCGAGTTTGGAACAGGCGATCCAAAACTTCTTTCAGGTGGTATCTCGATAGCACTTGTAACAACGGAACTAGGTCTTATCGTGGCTATTCCGATGTTACTTGTAGGCAACATGCTAAGTGCATGGGCTGAGAAGATCAAAGATTCGATGGAACACTCAGCGCTTCACTTGATCAACGAGTATAACAAGCAGAAGTAATGATAGGCATTTACCTAGAGGGCTTTTTTGACTACATGAACAGCGGTGGCTTTGTCATGTGGCCACTTCTTTTTACCGCGATGTTTTTGTGGTTTGGACTGGGGTTCCGTTTTCATACTCTTAAACGCGGTTCTAAAAAAAGTGTACGAACACTTATTCGTAAGTACAACGAGCAGAAGCGTACTAAGGTCGTTGGTATCATCGACAGTGCTATCCAAGACGGCATGGAGATCGTTGAAGTTGAATCTTGTGCGAAAACAGCGCGTAAACTGATCGATGATAAGTTCTATGGCTATGAAGTAGAGATCAAACAGTACTCAAAAATGGTGATGACACTTGTAGCTATTGCACCACTAATTGGTCTTTTGGGAACAGTGATCGGGATGATAGAGACTTTTGACTCTTTAGCATCAGCCTCACTATTTTCACAGACAGGTGGTATTGCAGGCGGTATTTCACAGGCACTGTTTACAACACAGCTAGGACTGGTCGTTGCCGTTCCAGGTGTCATCATCGGCCGTCTACTAGACCGTCGCAGTCATGTGATGGAGCTCGAACTAGAGCAGATCAAAGACATATTATGTATAGAGAATATAAAGGAAGAGCATGAAGTTTAGAAGAAAAAAAGAGCAGGTCAGCGATGTTGACATGTCACCACTGATCGACATGGTCTTTATCTTGTTGATCTTTTTTATGGTGAGCTCGACTTTTACCAAAGATATGAAGCTCGACCTTGAACGTCCGGGTGCTTCATCAGCCTCTCGTGCTTCATCAAAGGTCATTCGTGTCTACATTGACAATACAGGTGAGACTTATGTTGATGGTCAACCGGTTAAGACCTGGTCGATCCAGGGAAAACTGCGTGACATGCTCCGCGCGGCAACAGAAAAATCTGTCTTAGTCATAACGGATGATTCCATCTCAGTCGATAAACTGATCGATGTTGTTGACCAATGTCGTCTTTCAGGCGCACAAGATGTTGCCGTAGCAACTAAAAAAGAGGTCGGTTAAGGTGCGTAAACCAACACTTGTGACCTACATCAAGTCCATTTTATGGATGGTCTTTGGTGTTGTCTTTGTTTTTGGTACCGTCATCGTTATGAACGAAGCCGGCGGTGTTCACGAGACAAAGAAAAAAGAGACTGCAGCGAACTTTGAGATCCAAAAAGTGGTCAAGCCGAAGCCAAAACCGAAGCCAAAACCAAAACCAAAACCGAAAAAAGCGCAGATAAAACGCTCTGCACCAACGCCAAACCTAAGTTCTAATCTAGGTGGTATTGACACTGGTCTTGATGCCTTTATGAGTGATGACACAGGTATGGACGATGCTCTTTTGGGAGATATTGGTAAAGATGTTGTCATGACAGGTGAATCTGTTGATGTCAAACCCAAACCTGCACAGCGCTCTGCGATGGAATATCCAAAAGCAGCGCGTAAAAACGGTGTTACAGGTTATGTCCTGATGAACTTGCTTATCAGTAAAAGCGGTCGTGTTGAAAAGGTCAAAGTCCTTCAGTCGGAACCGGCAGGTGTCTTTGACGAGGTGGCAGAAGCGGGTGTTCGCGGCTGGAGCTTTACACCCGCGCAGTACAAAGGTCAGCCTGTAAAAGTGTGGGCAAAACAGAAGATCAGATTCGATCTACAATAAGAGAAGAACAATGAAATTATTTTTTATACTATTAACCGCTTTACAACTGACGATCTTTGCTGCTGAAAAGAGTAACAGCGATGAGATTGACCATGTCGCTTTAGCGGCACTATTGATGAAAGACGGCCATTATGCACGTGCAGCAGAGACACTGAACGAAGCAGATACAACGCAAAAAGATTTTGACTTTGTACTCTACTACACGATTAAAGGTCTGATCTTTACGAAACAGCAGCTTTACACAGTGGCTAACGAGCAGTTTTATAAAGCGATCGAAAGCGGGCAGACAGAACCGACGATCTACCTCTACATCGCGCAGAACAACTTTAAACTTCGCGATTACGAAGCGACGATCGATGCCTTGGATAAGGCTGGTGACGTTGCTACGGCAAAACCAAAGCTTCTGACATTGAGAGCAGAGTGTCACTGGAAACTTGAGCAAAAAACTGAAGCGTTAGATACATTGGCAAAAACACTTAAAAGGTTTCCTGAGTATTACGGTATCTATAAACAGCGTTTTAACTACTTCGTCGAGCTTGAGCTCTATCAGAGTGCGCTAGAAGATGCAGAGATCTACTTTGCAAATGAAAAACCTAATGTGAAAACGTATTTATCATTTATTGGAGCATTTCGAAAAAGTGGTGCGACATCTAAAGCGACGATCTTGGCTGAAGAGGGGAATCTAAAGTTCTTAGACAATGCGGACATTACAGTGATGTTGGCACACCTATATCTCGACCAAGAGATGATCCAGACTGCGGCAAACCTGTTTGATCAAGCGTCGATTGAAGATGCCAAATACACTAAAGAGGCATCAGAGATGCTGCGTCGTGCCCGTGAGTTTACTTTGGCACTGTATAAAAACGCGCAGCTTAACGACACTAAAGAGAAGTATAAACAGCGCATTGCTATTTACCTTGAATTTGGTGAGTATGAGCGTGTTGTGGCAACTGACAGTGCGCTGGAGCGTAGTGGTCTTCTTGAAGATGAGAACATTCGTTATGCCTTGGCATATGCCTACTATATGACCTCTGATTTTGAAAAAAGTGAAGCACAGCTCAGAGAGCTGACACGTCCTGATCTTTTTGAAAAAGCGACAGAACTGCGTAAAAACATGGAAAAATGCCAAAACAACTCTTGGGAATGTGAATTATGAGACTACTACTGATTTTAATGATGTTCGCATCAACACTGCTTGCAATACCGACGGGAGAACTCTCTTTATATATGATCAAAGAGGGTAAACCCTTAGCTGAACAAACAATCGTTATTTTTAAACGAGATGAGGCTGCGCGTATAGATATGCCTTCAGCATTTAACAAACATGCAGAATTTGTCACTGATAAAGATGGTTTTCTTTATACCGTTCTACCTCAAGGTATCTACCAGCTTCAAGTTGTTGCTAAAGAAGATGGAAAACCGCAAGCCTTTGTCAAAAAAAGTTTTGTGATCAAGGAGAACAAAGAGTCACAACTTATTATCTCTTTGAAAAAAGACGACAGCATCGCTTTTATTGATGAAGAAACACCTAAGGGTACAGAACAAAAAAGCAGTGAAGAGATCAAGACTAAGGCTAAAGGGGTTGTTGCCATTCAACTTCGTTCATCTGAGGATGATCAAGCGATCCAGAATGCTCGTATCTTTGTCAAAGGTCTGAAAATAGATGTTAAAAGTGACAAAAAAGGGTATGTTGAGCTCAATATTCCTGAAGGAAATCAGACGATCTCTATCATTCACAGCGATTTCAGTTCACAGACGCTCAAAGTCAGTGTTTTAGCTAATGAGACGCTCAACAAATTTGTCGAGATGTCACCGGCTTCTATGGAACTTGATGAGTTCGTTGTTTTAGCGCCACAGGTCGAAGGCAGTGTCGCTTCATTGACAGCTGAAAAGAAAAACAGCAGCGCGATTGCCGACATCTTAGGTTCGGAGCAGATGGCTAAAAAAGGTGATTCTAATGCTGCTTCTGCACTAAAGCGTGTCTCAGGTGTGACATTAGTCGATGGTAAAAACATCTACATCCGTGGTCTAGGTGAGCGTTACTCAAATGTTGAATTGAACTCTATGCCTCTGCCATCGCCAAACCCGGTCAAAAGGGTTGTCCCTCTGGATATCTTCCCTTCAGGTATCATTGGTAGTTTGAAGGTTCAAAAGACCTACTCTGCAGACATCCCAGGAAACTTTGCTGGCGGTTACATCGATATCCGTACTAAAGAGGACATCTCTGAAGATTATGTCAAACTGCAGTTGGCACTAAAAGCACACAGCTCTGCCTTAGACGGTACACAAGGAAACTACTACCAGGGTGGTTCTACTGACTTTTTAGGAATAGATGACGGAACGCGAAGTATTCCT
>JAUWLG010000145.1 GCA_030613795.1 Helicobacteraceae bacterium | reverse complement strand
CAAAGTCGAAAATGGCATCCCCCGTTTAGTACGCATCAGTCCTTTTGATTCCAATGCCAAACGCCACACCTCGTTTGCCTCGGTGATGGTCTCACCTGAGATCGAAGATGACATTGACATTGTTATTGAAGACAAAGACATACGTATTGATACCTACCGTGCTTCGGGTGCAGGCGGCCAACACGTTAACAAAACAGAGTCGGCTATTCGTATTACCCACATCGAGACAAACATCGTTGTACAGTGTCAAAACGACCGCTCACAGCACAAAAACAAAGCCGCTGCAATGAAGATGCTTAAGTCACGTCTCTATGAGTATGAGATGGCACTTAAACAAGCTGAGATCGATGGTGTGGAGAAGAGTGAAATCGGTTGGGGACATCAGATCCGCTCTTATGTCATGCAGCCGTACCAGCAGGTCAAAGACACCCGCTCTAATGAGGCGTACTCGCAAGTAACGGCTATCTTGGATGGCGACATTGATAAGATGCTAGAAGGTGTTTTGATCGCACAAAGTCGCGCTTAAGCGCTATCTTTAGCAAGAGTTCAATACTCCCATCCTTACATAAATTGACACATCATCTTTATTTAACTCTCTTTTACCTCTGCTATGGCACCATTCACCTATGAATCACCTGCTAAAAGAGTGTGCACTCTCTGAAGAGTGTTCTTACATCTCCGGACTTAATCAGACCACCCACTATAAGATCATACATGAGTGTGACATCGAGTATAACGCCCATCTTATCGAGCGCGGTTGGCGTCGATTTGGCAACATGTATTTTCGTCCGATGTGCGAGGGCTGTTCAGCTTGTGAAAGTATTAAGATCGATGTCAATAACTATGAGTTTTCTAAATCAGAACGTCGCGTTATAAAAAAGAATGCACACATCAAAACCGTGTTACGCCGACCAACTGCCTCACATGCACACATCAATATTTTTAAGAAATACCATGACTTTATGCACGACAAACGGGGTTGGGACAAACAAGAGATCAACATCAAAAACTACTACATGTCCTTTGTCAACGGCTATAATGGGTATGGCTATGAGGTGCTCTATTTTGATGAAGACAAATTAATAGCCATAGACCTGATCGACATACTGCCTAACGGTATCTCATCGATCTACTTCTATTATGATCCTGACTACAGTTATCTCTCACTCGGAAAGTTCTCTATGCTTCGTCAGATCAGTTATGCAAAGGCCAACCATCTTGACTGGATCTATATGGGGTACTATGTAAAAGAGTGCCAGAGTCTTGCCTATAAAAGTGATTATAAACCGTATCTGACCTTAGAGGGGAGTCCTAAAGAGAGCGAGAGCCCTCTTTGGTTTGTAGATAAAAAGGTTTAGTTCTTACTCTATACCTAACTCTTTTTTCTGCTCATTTAACACTTTTTTCTTTTCACGCTCTTTCTCCTCTTGGACTGAACGCTCTAAGGATTCTTGTTTCAGACGATTCGTTTCACGCATTCGTTGAATCTGCTCTTCATTTTCACGCGCTTCTCTCTGAGCTTCTGAAAGCCTTGTTGCATTGTCGTCTTTTTTCAGGTTAGCCGTGTAATCGGCATACATAGCCTCCAGAGTAGAGAGATTCTGATCTTCATAAAACTCTTCATAATAATGTACTAACTCATCTTTATAGTCATCAGGATCGATCACACCACAGTTGACCATCCCATTGATCGTTTCACTGTCTTCATCTGCTATCGCCTCTTTGAAGCGATTACGACTGTTAATGATGATAGCATCATGTTCTGTTGAGAGCTGGCGGAGTGCTTTAAGATACTCTGTCCCATCAACAGGCCCATCTTTACTGTCTTCAGCATTTTTTGCATCTATAGCAAAACCCATTTTTTTGGTTTCATTGGCTGAAACGATATAAGCATCAATAGACATTCGAAACTCTTGCATCGAAGCCATCTCTTTCAGGTTTTCAAATTTATCAACATCATTATAGAGGACATCGCCAAGTGCTGCAAATGACTTTGGGTTCTGTGCAAAGAGAGAGAGTGACAGTGTAAGTAATAAAAGATATTTTTTCATTGTTAAACCTAACATATAATTAAACAACATTCTACAGTCAAATAACTAAAATACATATATAAGTTATAAATACTTAACGTATAAAAAGGTTGTAATAATTAAAAATAAGGGTAATAAGAGTTTAGAAGGTTTGAACATTCTTGGCAGAATGCCAAGAACAGTGACTCCTAAGAGTCGTTACATGTAAGGGACTAGCCGTTACGTTTTTTCTGGATCTCTTCAGCAACGTTACGTGGAACTTCTTCGTAGTGATCGAATTCCATAGAGTATGTTGCACGACCTTGAGTCGCTGAACGAAGGTCAGTTGAGTAACCGAACATCTCAGAAAGAGGAACGAATGCATCAACGATCTTGTTACCTGAACGGTCACCCATGTTGTTGACTTGACCACGACGACGGTTAAGGTCACCGATAACATCACCCATGTAATCTTCTGGAACTTCAACTTCGACTTTCATCATTGGCTCAAGGATCGCTGGACGTGCCTTACGACATGCCTCTTTGAATCCCATTGATGCAGCAAGTTTAAACGCCATCTCATTCGAGTCAACATCGTGGTATGAACCATCATAAAGTGTAACATCGATATCTTCCATCGGGTAACCGGCAAGAACACCAGTACTCATTGATTCTTTACACCCTTTTTCAACAGCTGGGATAAATTCTTTAGGAACCGATCCACCTTTAATAGCATTGTGGAAAACGAAACCAGTGTCTGCTTCACCTGGCTTAACTGTAAGGTAAACGTGTCCGAATTGACCACGACCACCAGACTGCTTAGCGTACTTGTACTCTTGGTTGACTTCGTCTTTGATCGACTCACGGTAAGAAACCTGAGGTGCACCAACTTCTGCATCAACCTTGAACTCACGGAACATACGGTCAACAAGGATCTCAAGGTGAAGCTCACCCATTCCAGAGATGATCGTCTGACCAGTCTCTTCGTCAGTGTGAACACGGAAAGAAGGATCTTCAGCTGCTAGTTTACTTAGTGCAATACCCATTTTTTCCTGGTCAGCTTTAGTCTTTGGCTCAACTGCAACAGAGATAACCGGCTCTGGGAAGTCCATACGCTCAAGAACGACTTTATCTGAAGGATCACATAGAGTATCACCTGTAGTCGTTGACTTAAGACCAACAACTGCACCGATCTCACCAGCGTAGATAGTCTTAACTTCTTCACGTTTGATAGCGTGCATTTTTACGATACGGCCGATACGCTCTTTTTTATCTTTAGTTGTATTGTGAACATATGAACCTGAATCCAGTGAACCACGGTAAACACGGATAAATGTAAGAACACCGACAAATGGATCTGTCATGATCTTGAATGCTAACGCAGCAAATGCGCCATCATCAGTAGATTCAACTTCAACTTCAACCTCTTCATCATCCATCATAGTACCCATGATAGCTTCTGATTCAACCGGTGAAGGAAGGTAATCAACAACTGCGTCAAGAAGTGTCTGAACACCTTTGTTCTTAAATGCAGTACCTGGAGTCATTGGAACAACGTGCATACCAAGAGTTGCAGCTTTGATCGCTGCTTTTACCTCTTCTTGAGAGATCTCTTCACCCTCAAGGAATTTCTCAGCGAACTCTTCGTTACCATCGATCTCAGAAAGAGTCTCTAGCATCTTCTCTTTATACTCATCAGCGATCTCTTGAAGATCAGCACGAATATCTTGTTCGTGATATGCAGAACCCATTGCTGCGTCTTCATCCCAAACGATCTCTTTCATCTTAACAAGGTCAATAACACCTTCGAACTTGTCTTCAGCACCGATAGGAAGCTGGAAAGGCATTGGGTTACCCTTAAGACGATCGCGGATCTGACGCTCAACTTCGTAGAAGTCTGCACCCGTACGGTCCATCTTGTTAACGAAAACAATTGAAGGAACCTTGTAACGGTTACGCTGACGCCATACTGTCTCTGATTGGGGCTGAACACCACCAACTGCACAGAAAACAGATACTGCACCATCAAGTACACGCATAGAACGCTCAACTTCAATCGTAAAGTCAACGTGGCCCGGAGTATCGATAATGTTGATCTGCTTACCAGCCCACTCACATGTTGTTGCAGCAGAAGTAATTGTAATACCACGCTCTTGCTCTTGCTCCATCCAGTCCATAGTTGCAGCACCATCGTGAACTTCACCGATCTTGTGCTCAACACCCGTATAGAAAAGGATACGTTCTGTTGTTGTTGTCTTACCGGCATCAATGTGCGCAGCAATACCGATGTTTCTTACATCATTTAATTTATGAGATCTAGCCATAATTATTGTCCTATATATTTGTTTCGGGAATCGGAAATCGGAAATCGGAAAAAGGAGTCTCTGAGAGTCTCCGCTTTCCGCTTTCCGTTTCTCGTTTTCCGATTGTGTAATTTAGCAAACCTAAATTACGAAGATGTTTCCATCAACTCTGTTTTTTAAAGTGCGGTTACTGCACGCGAGCCTGACGCTGAGGCTGACCAAAGGAAATACCTTGCGTGAAACTCAGTGTTAACGCAGGTAAAGGAATTACTTCCTTTGCCGTTCGCTAACGGTAAGAGATTACCAGCGGTAGTGAGCAAATGCTTTATTTGCTTCTGCCATACGGTAAGTGTCTTCTTTCTTCTTGAATGCAGAACCTTTATCAGTTGCTGCTTCCATA
>JAUWLG010000224.1 GCA_030613795.1 Helicobacteraceae bacterium | reverse complement strand
CGCGTTGACGCTTGTGCCTACAGAAAATGAGGCTAACGTCGAAGTAAGCAAAAAAGCGCATAAAGGTTACGTGCCTTCTCTTTGGGCGATGCTTGATGTGTTAGATGTTTGTGACGGTAAAAATGAGTGCGTTGTTGCGCTTGAACTTTAGGAATATAATTGATAACTACTGAGAAATTAAAATCTGAATTGATCGAGCTGTTTAACCTAGAGGGTGTTCACACTGAAGAGATCAGTGATGATGACCACCTTTTTCATGATGGCTTGGGTCTTGACTCTGTCGACGCTATTGAACTGACTATCTTCTTGGACAATGAGTATGGGATCGTATTCTCAAACATCTCTGAGTCTGAAGCGGTATTTGCTTCGATCAAAACCCTTCAAGAACATATCAATGCTAATGAGAAATCTTAATGCCTGATCTTAATGAACTATTAACGTACCTGCCTCAAAAAGATCCGGTTGGATTTGTGAAGAGTGTTCTTGTCAGTGAAGAGCATCTATCGCGTGCCACAGTTACTTTTGAGAGTGCACCGACACTCTCTATGCTCTCTGAAGCGGGGGCGCAGACCTCCATATTCTTGAGACTGACCGAAGAGAAAAAAGCGGCCAATGTTCCGCCTCGTGCGATGGGAATGTTGGTGAGTGTTAAGTCTAAATGGCTCCAGAAGAGTGAAAAACGCAGTTTTGAGGTTGAGAGTCGTTATATTAGCAACCTTGACAGCTTTTTTATTGTGAGTTTTAGTGTCTTTGATGGCGAGACTGTTGTTGCTGAAGGTCAAGTGGCTGCGGTCTTAGAACAAAATGGAGAGTCATTATGAGTCAAACGTATCTTTCCAAGGGACTCTACAATGTGATCTCTCAGAGTGACGAGCGTGTAGAGATCGAGTTGACTGATGCCTCGCATCCGATTTTTAAAGCCCACTTTGAGGAAATGCCGCTTCTGCCAGGATTTTTGCAGATCGATATTGTTGCTGAGATCTTGGGTAAAGAGATCGATGCGATCACCAGTGCCAAGTTTGTACAAAAGATCTTGCCTGATGAGAGACTGACTTATACTATTGCTCCTACCAAAAGTGGGATAAGGGTGAAACTTACTAATAGTTCTAACGAGCTATGCGGTGATTTCAAACTAAAGTGGAATTAGAAGTAACTTCCTCTCTTTTGTAACAGTTTTTTTCTTCATCATTCCGTATTTGATACGGAACTACAAACTGATTTTACTTCTCAATTGTTATCGAATCTTGAACTTTGATTGACTATTCTTTCCTTTTTTCTCCGCAAAAAACGAAACCAAAAAGCTCTCGTGACGGCTTCAAGGTCGGTAGCTACCGACTACCTTCCTTCCACTCATTCACTCCCTAAAAATCCCTAACTCGCTATGCTCAAACAAAGTGATTTTCTTAACGGTCATTCTCTCACTTCAGTTAGCTTTGCAGATGCCACGAAAAGAGAAAAGCGGTAACGCATTGATTTGAATTAAAAGCTAAAGCTTTTGACTTAGTTTGTGTAGTATTGAAAGCCTCTAGTTACTGCGTATAAACACTAATTTTGGCAGTAGTGACAAAATGCCAGGTCTTTTGAATTCAAAGTTCAATAAGTAACTGTACCCGAAGGCAATAGCTCTTCTTCTTTTTCGTTAAGTTTTCTTCTTGAGCTAGCAAGAAGAAAAAGTGACATACTAGTGCTTTGAAGTAATTAAAAAAGTTTGGGAGCAAGAAGAAATTCAAATATTCGATTAAAAATTAAAGGTTAAGGTCTTTTCCAAAAGTCAAAAAAGTTAAACCATTGCCATGGATACTCTCGAACAACTTTTTCCAAAAAGTGAGCATACTGCTGAGCCAGATCTTGAATGATCTCCGCTTTTTTATCTTTAGAAGAGGTGATGATCTCAGAGAACTGCACTTTGATCTGCTGATCACCGGCGCGGACAATATCACAAGCAACTATAGGTGCTTTTCGCATGTGGGCTATCTCAAAACCGCCGCTGTGAAAGAGGGTCGCGCGACCTAAGAAGTCTACTTCAACTGTTTTGTTGGGCTCTTTAACACGATCAACCATGATGATGACGATCTCGTTGTTCTGAAGGGCTCTGGCAATATCCAGCATTGCCTGCATACCATTTTTGAGACTGATAATATTAATACGCTTATTCTCATCAGAGGCAGTTTCAAGTTTTTGTAGGTTCTCATCGATCATCTCGTCACCGATGATGTTGAGTCTGATGTCGTAGGTTTGAAATATTTTGAAACTTTGTGCCCAGTTTCCATGGTGTGAAAACATTAACATTCCTCCCGTTTTTTGCAGCGCTTCAAAGGCTTCAACATTAACACGTTCGACTTTAATAGTACTCTCTTGCATCCCCTCTTTAGCGATGAAACGATCAAAAATAGTAAGTGAAAAGGCATAGACGTGGTGAAAGTATGAGATAAAACCAGGGGAGACACCTACCGCTTGATAGTAGCTGTTAAGATCTTGTCGATTTTTTTTTGAGACGATAGCATAAAAGAGAGCAACGGCATAAATAAGTACTTTTGCAGTGCTGTACCCAAAGAGGTTATAAAGAGCGATGATAAGTTTAATGCCTAAGGGACTGCCGCGATATTGGGACATGAAATTCCTGTAATGATTGTTTAGGGCACCTCTGAGACTGGCTAGGGTTATTAGAGGTGCCCTTTTAGTAAGAAAATATTACCAAAAAGTTTGTTAGGGGGAGGTGTTAGTGTGACTCTTGTTCTGTTAGTGCTTTATAAGTAGCATTGACAGCTTCGGTTGGTGTTTTTACAAACATGTTTTTAGTGTCCCAAACATAGCCGCTTAGAACAGAGACCACTTTACTCTCGATCTTCATTGAACCCGGAGCTTTCGAGAAGAGAATGCCCTGAAGACGACCATCGTACCACGCTTCTACATACTCTCTAAAGACATCGACGCCGATCATCATGTAGTCTTGGTAGTCGACTTGCCAGTCCACAGCCTCGCCTTTTAACTCTTTGATAGTAAGGTCAGCTGCTTTGGCACCTGATTCGAGTGCTAATGTGACACCGGATGAGAAGACAGGGTCCAAGAACTCAGTCGCGTTACCAACCATGACAAAGTTGTCACCAAACATGCGTTTAACATTTGCTGAATAGCCGCCGATGAAGCCGACATCATTGATACGTTTGGCATTGGCATAACGCTTGCTTGCATGGGGATCATTTTCTATAATATGGTTCCAAAATGCTTCTTGGTCCATATTAAATGATTTGTAATATTCATCGGTACAGACAATACCCACAGAAGTAACTGTCGGGCTTAATGGAATGTTCCAGATCCAGGCGTCATTGTCGCCTACAATATAGACATAGATATAACCATCAGTACCATCGGTATGGCGTATATCATTTTCTACACGGCAGAAGATCGCATCGCGAAGTTTGAGCTCTGAGTCACTGTCAAGATCAAGCAGACGCGGAAGAACACGACCGTAACCAGAAGC
>JAUWLG010000167.1 GCA_030613795.1 Helicobacteraceae bacterium | reverse complement strand
CAGAATTATAACAAAAATGTATTAACAAGTATGTAATACAGAGTAAATCACTCAATATCATATGCAAAGGTGTCACTGTAGAACACTCGATTGTATGTGTCTGTTGAGCAGTGATCTCATAAAGAGTACCTGTAAATGAACTATCCCCAAGAATAGGACACTGTGGTATAATAACCGAGGGTATTTCTAATAACCCTAGTCAGCCTCAGAGGGAAAAAGAGGGGTGGGATTGTGTAAGACTTTTCTTGAGTCATAGCCAAAGCTACGGCGATGGAAAATCTTCTGCAAGACCGCCTCTTTTTTTCCCTCCCTGCGGGCAATACAGAGAAACACATACTCTGCGTTAGTACTTTTCTCCTTAGCTATTGCTAGGGCTTCAAAGTGCTGCCTTGATTATGAATTTCTCTGTGTCGCTGAGGCTAACTAAGGTTATTAGAAGTACCCTTAAAAAAAATTTGGACGCGCCATCGATGTTAGCCAGTGAAATCACCTCTCTTCTTACCGACAAAAAAAAGCTTCTGACCGAGGTCTATTTTGAACTCCAAACCTATTTTGAGACCAAATACGGCAAAGATACCGTCATCTTTATGGAGATCGGGACTTTTTTCGAGGTGTATGAGGTCAACAATGACGATATGCAGGTGGGTAAAGCCAAAGAGATGGCGGAGCTGCTGAATATTCAGCTGACAAAGAAAAACAAAAACATCATAGAAAATTCTGTTAAAAATCCACTTTTAGCAGGCGTACCTGCCGTCTCATTTGAACGTTATTTAGCCCGTCTTATTCAAGAGAAAAAATACACGGTGATCGTGATTCGCCAAAAAGGGCTGCCGCCTAAGGTGAGTCGTTATGTGTCACAGATAATCTCTCCGGGTACCAATTTTGACTACATGACCGACAATGAGGACAACTACATCGCCTCATTGGTCATCGACCAACACAGAGATATCTTTTCAGTTGGTTACAGTGCTATCGATGTGACAACAGGCAAGACCTGGCTTTATGAAGCGTACGGTACCTCGGAAGATCAGAGTTTCGCTCTGGATGAGATCTTTAACCTGCTTAACGTGCATAAGACCTCAGAAGTTGTTATCACCTTTTTAGAGGGGGTTGATAACCAAAAAGAGGTGCTGCGTTATCTTGAGATCTCTGACCGTTTTCATTACAGTGTCAATAATGATCGTCATAAGATCACGTATCAAAATGAGCTTTTTCAAAATGTTTATAACATTCAATCCTTGCTCTCACCGATAGAGCATCTTGATCTTGAACGCTCACCAATGATCTCAGAGTCGTTGGCGATCTTAGTTCATTTTGTGATTGAACATGACTACCACATTATTCAAAAACTCTACCGTCCGCAGCTGATCGACAACCGGCGTTATATGTACCTTGGTAATAACGCCTTGGAACAACTTGGAGTCATCTCAAAAGATCGCAACGAGATGACACTGTTTAAATTGATCGACAAATCCTGTACGGCTATTGGAAAACGTCTTTTAAAAGAGCGTCTGCTTAATCCGCTGTTGGAGAAAGATGAGCTGACGCGTCGTTACAACCTGATTGACCGTGTCAACTCTCACACACGTACACTTGACGAGACACTGCGGGGAATCTATGATCTTGAACGTTTAGCGCGCCGCATCAGCCTTGGGCGTCTCCACCCTTTTGAGATGAACTATGTTTATGAGTCATTGACGGGTGTTCAGGAGTTAATGAATTACATCAAAAAGCATAAGATCCAAAAGACACCGTTTTCTGATCTGGAGATCAACGAGTTTATTCGTGACATCCAAAAAAGTGTCGATCTTGAGACGTCACGACGTTTTACCATGGCGACGATCGATGAGAACTTTTTAATGCGGGGTGTGGATGCAAGCATTGATACCTTAGTTGATGAAAATGCGCGTATGCTGCAGACCTTCAAGATCATTATGGGACGTATCGAAGAGCTGATCTCAACTGTTACAACGTCTAATGGCGGCAGTTATGTGAGTCTGGGGCTTCTTGAAAAAGAGGGCTACTACATCTCACTGAGTAAAAACCGCTGGTCGATGATAGAGAAGATATTTACAGATGAGAAGATAGAGATAGAGGGACTCTCTATTGACTTTAGCACCTTCAATGTCAAAAAACTGACCAACAATGTCAAGATCACCTCCGAGCTGACCGATCAGCTCTCTGACAAGATCATGCGCAACCGCCTGAAGATCGTTGCACTTGCCAAAGAGCGATTTGTCAACCTGCAAGCGCTTTTTGAGAGACGTTACACCATTCTTCTAGAACGTGTCATCCACTATGTTGCTGACCTTGATGTGGCGGTGAGTTCGGCTAAAACTGCTGAACAATACAATCACGCCCGTCCAACGATCGTTGATGTGCGAGATGATGAGAACTTTATGCAGATCATGGCACTGCGCCATCCGCTCATCGAGATACAGGAGCGTCAGGGCATCTATGTGCCTAACGATATCGTGATGGGGACACGCGACTACCTTGATCTGCCTTACCCTGAGACGGTGATGCTTGATGTCAATGTGCATGATGGGCATGACATTAACGGGGTGCTTCTGTATGGGATCAACTCAAGTGGGAAGTCCTCTTTGATGAAGAGTATCGGTATCGCCGTTCTTCTTGCACAGTCGGGCTTTTATGTCCCGGCCAATGCGATGAAGTTCTCGCTTTATGACTCCATCTTTACCCGTATCGTCTCTAAAGACAATCTTGCAAAAGGACTTTCTACTTTTGCAGTGGAGATGTTGGAACTCAAAAACATCTTTAAACGTGCCTCTCAGCACTCTCTGGTCTTAGGGGATGAGATATCGCACGGTACAGAGACTCTTTCCGGTGTCTCCATTGTCGCCAGTGCGATCATGAAACTGACTAAATTGCGCTCTATCTTTCTCTTTGCGACCCATTTGCATCAACTTGCAACGATGCCTGAGGTTAAAAAGCTTAAAAATGTGGTGGACCTTCATTTGAGTGTGGAGTATGATGAGGCTCAGGATAAACTGCTATTTAATCGCATTTTGCAAGCAGGAAGCGGCAGTTCAGTTTATGGTCTGGAATTTGCCAAATCGCTGCATATGGATGAGGAGTTTTTAAGCAGTGCCAACAAGATCAGAAAACGACTCTCGAATGATTTTGATGAGCTTGAACTTCTTGTTAAAAAACGTACTTCCAAATACAATAAAGAGCTCTACGTGACCAAGTGTGTTATCTGTGGTGCAGCGGCAGAAGATGTGCATCATATCTCTCATCAAGCAGCGTCGAACAGTTCTGGATTTATCGGTCACTTTCATCAAGACCATCGAAGCAATCTTGTACCGCTCTGCAAAGAGCACCATAGAGAGATCCATGACGGCAAGATCAAGGTCAAAGGCTTTGTTATGACCTCAAAGGGTCTGGAGCTGGACTTTGAAGAGCAGATCGTTCAAGAGAAACAGGAGGTCATTGAACCTGAGATCAATGTCGTTGATGATAAGGATGAAGAGAGTAGCTCTCTAGGTGGTTGGGACGACTTCTAGTAGTTATTGTGGCGAATCTTTTATTAGTATGAGCAGTTGCTTAGTCTCATGTTCAAGTTCGGGACCTGCCCACTCCATATAGTTTCCAAGGTCACATGACTCTCCGATGATCTCTTGCGTCAAAGCGTCACAGTTGGTAGGGTAGGTTGCTATACGGATATCTTTAGCAAGATCTGAGATACTGCGAACCAGTTCCATTGTACTTTTGTCATTTATGTGTTTTTGCGTTCTAAATTCTTCTAGTCTATTTTTGTAATGGAGTGCGGATGCCGTACCAAGAATAGAAGTTAAAAGCATAAATATGATGAAAATATTTTGTAGCAGCATATTTTTCCTTGAATTAATAAAAATATAATAACACAATAAATAATATTTTATCTTAACGGTTCACTTTTTAAACACATTAACCTCTCTGCAATCGAGCTAACAATATAATGTTGTCAATATTAAGAGGTAGAAGGGTAGAGATGTCAAAATTGCATATCTTGGTAACAGGCGGAGCAGGTTATATCGGTTCGCATGTGGTCAAACAGATAATTGAAAATACTGATCATGATATAACGATCATCGATAATCTCTCAACGGGTCATTATCAAACGATTGTCACTTTGGAAGAGATGGCTGCTGAGAAAGCTAATCAGTTGCACTTTATTGAAGCTGACCTGGCTAATTTCGCTAAGATTGAGTCGATTTTTAAAGCCAACCAATTTGATGCACTTATCCATTTTGC
>JAUWLG010000306.1 GCA_030613795.1 Helicobacteraceae bacterium | reverse complement strand
GTCGATATCGGTCTGCGTTATGACCGTCTTGATTTTGATATTACAGGTGACGAAACAACACGTTATGATTTTGGAGATGGAATTTATGTACAAGGTGTTGGTGCCTATGAATTAAGTGAGGGGTATAACCTCTACTCACCTAAAATAGGCGCGACGTATGCATTGACGAATACGCTTAACATGTACGGATTGATCGCTTCGGCAAATCAGGCGCCGACAGACAGCGAAGTACGGGCAAACTTCTCTTACGGAACGTCACCATCTTTGAAAGCCTCGACATCGATCAACTATGAGGTGGGTCTGAAGCAACGAAGTGCGGACTTGAGTGTCGATTTTGCACTCTACTACAATGATGTACGTGATGAGATCGTTGCTGTAAAAGGTGAAAGTGATGCGACGTATTACAACAACGCTGGGCAGACAAAACGTCTTGGTGCAGAACTTTCTGTAGATTATTTCATCACTAATGAATTAGATATTGGTGCTACCGGCTCGCTTTATGACTACAGTTATGTCGATTATGTTGATGACAATATCTCTTATTCGGGAAATAAACAGCGTTATATTCCGGACTATCAATACTCAGTTTTTGCAGGATACCGAATTGGTGGATTCTCAAGCCGAATTGAAGGTATCAGTTATGGCGAATACTATATGGATGATGCCAACACTGAAAAGTATGAAGGTTTCACGTTAGTGACTAACTTGATGCTGGCATATCAGATCAGTGCACATAAACTGCAGTTTAATATGAACAATATCTTCAACAAGTACTACGCGACAGAGGCTAATAAGACACCGTATTACAACTCTTATACACCGGGAACACCGCGCAGCGCGATGTTAAGTTACAGCTACGCATTTTAGGAGCAGATCATGGTAACAACTCAAATACGAAAAAAAAGTGACATCTTCGGATGGCCGCTTGTCGGTTTTATCTTTAAAAACAAAATAGCGCTCTTTGCGGTGCGCACGATAACAATGCTGCTATTCGTTTCAGCTCTCTATTTTGGGTTTGCTTACCCTGAACTTGCGCAGAACCCCTATACAACAGCTATCTTCTGGTCACTTTTCTGGCCTTTTTTTATGATTGTCTCGATCGTTGCATTGGGCCCCGGTTTCTGCGGTATCTGCCCTCATGGTGTGATGGGGCGATGGTTCGCGAAATTCGGTCTTCAAAAAGAGGTGCCTTCCTGGCTTAAACACCGCGGTATCGGCTTGGCTATCTTGATCACTCTCTATTGGCTTCCGGTCTACTTTTTTCCGAGCGTGCTGAAGATCCCTTTAGTCGCTTCGTCGCTCTTTTTACTGTTGACAGCGGTCGCAGCGGTCAGCTATTACATGTATAAAGATATGGCCTATTGCAGCTATCTCTGTCCTATTGGCGCGGTGACAAAGACGTTTGGAAAGATCGGTCCTGTCAAGCTGGAGACCTATCAGAGCGCTTGTCAGGAGTGTGAGACCTTTGACTGTGCTACGGCTTGTGATGCAGGGCTTCAACCCTACCTTTTTGAGAAGAAAAACTCCATGCGCGACTGTACACTCTGTATGGACTGTGCACAGTCGTGTGAGGCGGTCTCTTTTAGTATCGTCAAGCCGATGTCGGGCCTGACGGGTGAGATCAAAGACCGTCACAATATGCATGTTTGGGTCTTTGTTCTCTTGATCGCGGTTATTACGATCACTATGAACTTTCACCATGCCTTATGCCGCACGCCGCTCAAGGCAGATCTGCCTTGGCAGATAGCAGGGCAGTGGATGGCTTCAGTGATGCCTTTTTCGATCGACTGGGTTGGTTTTAACGCATTGTGGATGGCGATAGTCTCTGTCGTGTTTTTTGTCTTTGGCGGGTTTAAAATCGCTTCTGTGGTCGCAAAAGCACCGTTCAGCGATGTTACTAAGAACTTGGCTTACGCCTTGGCACCGCTGATGATCCTGGGTTCTTTTTCACATGTCGGCAGTTTTTTCTTTCTTCATTATGCAAGCGATCTGGCAACTGCCTACTATTGGTTGATCGGGGATGGAACGGTGGTCAAGCCACTGGCCAGTTTTAGAGACAAGTGGGTGCATCTGTTCAGCCTGTTTGGTTACTTAGGTGCTATCGCAAGTGCTGTACTACTCTATATTAGATTAGGACGATACAAGTTGACATTGCCTAAAAGGCTCTTGTCGTGGGCCAGTGCCGGTGCAATGGTCTGGTTTTATCTTTTCTTGCAATGGCTACAGATAGCGGCACGTTCTTAACGAAAAGTGAGTGCAAAGGTTGTCCCTTTAGGTGAGGACTCAACCTTGATGGCGATGTCCATCGCATCACAAAGACGTTTTACGATGTCAAGCCCGATACCGCTGCTGCTCTGTTCTGAGTAGTTTCTCTCAAAGATACGTTCCGGGTTTTCAATACCGCTGCCGCTGTCTTGAATGTAGAGTGTTTTAGCGCTGTTATAGATCTTTATACTTCCATTTTTAGTATTGTATTTACAGGCGTTTGAGAGTAGGTTGTGGAGTATCTGTTTCAAGGCATTTTCATTAAGGTGGCTTTGAAAGGGTGAACATTCGATGCTGAAATTGAGAGTGGT
>JAUWLG010000261.1 GCA_030613795.1 Helicobacteraceae bacterium | reverse complement strand
ACGGTGAAGATCCATGCGGTGATCAGCAATACAAGTATTGCGATCAGTCGAGTTGCATTTGCAAAGATATTGTCTATGATTTTTGTCATACAGTCACTTCTCTCAATATAGGACACCCCAAGATGCCTTTTTAGTGACGCGATTTTAGAATAGTTAGGTTACAAGAATGTTACATTTGGAGGTAAGGGTCCTATTTTAGGGTGTTTGAGAGCTCTTTTTCCAGCCACATAATAGCTTCATCGTATGTCGTAATATTCCCATCAAGTTGAGAATCATATGCTTTTTGCAAAATTACTTTAAACGTCTTTGATGGTGTCAGACCTGCATGAAGGAGGTCTCGTCCCTGTAAAAGAGGTGTTATAGGGGTATTTATGACATTAAGCTCTTCAGCTCTCTGTTGCAGCCACTCTCCTGCTTTAAAATCACCGCTTAGCGCCTCTTTGGTAGTACGGCCCAAAAAGTCTGCTTTGGCCAGCAAAATGAGCTCTTCTATATTGACCTGATTGGCCAGACGGCGAATAGCGGCTGACGTCGCACCCTGTTTATAAAACTGCAGGGGTTTAAGATGATGTTTGACCAAAGGTACAATGGTTTCAAGAAGTGTATTTTCATCGCTTAGCCTCTCAACAAAGCTCTCCGTTAAAGGGATGCCGCTGTTTTCATGGCCAATGGCACGAATACGTCCGTCAATCGTCTCGGTTGTGTTTGCCTTGCCAAAATCATGGCACAGTGCAGCAAGAGAGAGATAGAGGTTCTGCTTTTTATCTTCCGTATGAAGTTTTGTCATCTCATCAAGTACCATCAAGGTATGTACCCAGACATCACCTTCGGGATGATAACCAGGGTCTTGCGCAACGCCTTGAAGTGCTTTGAGTTCAGGGAAGTCATCCAATATCCCAAAATCATCCATCAGCGTAAAACCGATAGAGGGCTTTTTACTTTTTAAAAGCAGCTTTTTTATCTCTTCAAAAACACGCTCTTTTGGGAGTTCATCAAGCATCTTTTTTTGCACCATTTCATGGGCAAGCAGACGGAGTTTTTGTGTGGCTTCAAGTTCAAAACGAGCTGCAAACTGTACGGCGCGATAGAGTCGAAGCGGATCTTCTACAAAAGTTTTAGCATTTACAATGTCAAGCCGTTTCTGTTTAAGATCATCTTGACCGCCAAAAGGATCAAGCAGTTTTTTCTCTTTAAGGTCATATCCCATCGCATTGATAGTAAAGTCACGCCGAATGGCCGCCTCTTCGAAGCTAAGCATGCCATCCAGTGTAACGCAAAAACCTCTGTGCCCCTTAGAGACCTTCTCTTCTTGACGCGGAATGGAAAAATCGACCTCAATGTCATCAAGTTGCAACTTAACGACACCAAAGCTTTTGCCGACACTATGGACCTTGCCAAAAGGCATAAGAAGGGTTTCAAGGTGAGCAAGACTCTTTATACCAAAGATCTCAATATCGATATCTTTAGAAGGGATGTTTAAAAGGGAGTCTCGTATAAAACCGCCCACAACAACAGGACGGTAATCATGTTTTATAAGTTCATCGATGATGGGGTCTAATGATGTAGGCAGGTGTATCATTAGATTATTTTAGCGTATTTAGTTAGTGGAGTAATAGAAGAGTGACTATTTACAAGCAGCTTTCATCATCTTTTTCAACGAGAAGCCAAAGAGAGAACCTTCACCGACCTTGCTTTCAATGATGAGCTCAGAGTCATGAAGTTTCAATATATAACTGACAATAGCAAGGCCAAGCCCCATGGAGTTGTCCCAGGTATTTTTGTCAACGCGATAGAACTTGGAAGCGACTTTGTCAATTTCACTTTCACTGATCCCCATTCCCTTGTCGATCACCATCAATTTAGAGTCAATAATACTGATCGTCACATCATCATCAGAGTATTTCAGCGCATTGTCTACAAGATTTGTCAAGACATTGTCCAACATATCTTTGTCCGCAGAGACAATACACTCTTCGCCATTAAAATGGATCTCTCTGTCACGATATTTTGTTGAGAGATTGAGAATGACATCTTGAATAAGATCAACAAGATTAAATGTCATAGGATGAACATGCAGATCATTGTTTTCGAGTTTCACAGAGAGAGCCAAGCGGTCGATCATGTAAGCAATTTTTCGTGCATTGGAGAGGATCTTGTCTAAAAATCGTACTCGTATCTTGGGGTTGACATTCGGATCATCCAAAAGTGTATCTGCATACCCCATGATCGAGGCTAGAGGATTTTTAAACTCATGCGAGATCGCGGAGAGAATGTCGTTGCGCTGTTTGTTGACAAGGCGCAGTTTGGCGGTGTACTTGCGTTTTTGCTTGTCTCTTGTGGCCAGTTTTTTGGCAAGATCTTTGAGGTTCAGAGCAATATGTAAAAACTCTTTAAAGTACTGTGTTTTGATAACTGCTTTATAGTTTTTGTTTGAGATCTCATCAAGATATTTGACGATCTGCTCGATGTCATAACGCACCCGTTTGCTCATCTGATAAGCACCGACAAGCCCGATGATCATAAAGATGATAAAGATGATAATAAGACGTGACCAAAGTGTATAGAAGTTTGACATGATCGTGTTAAGCGGCGTAGCCAGACGAAGATAGATGATCTGGTCGTCCACTAAGATCTTTTTTGCAACATAGAGATAGTGAATATGTGTCGTCACGGAGTAGCGGGTGTCAACACCTAAACCATCTCGTCTAGCCTGCATGATCTCATAACGGTTAGCATGACTTTCCATGGTAAACTTGTCACTGTCGCTGTCAGCCAGCACTGTACCGTCTTCAGCGACAAAAGTGACACGGTCTTGTATGGCAGCATGAGTGTTGGCAGCGATACGGTCAAGATCATTGATATGATACGGCTGCATCTGCATCAAGGTAAGGCTCTTTTCAAGCTGTTCTTGGTTCTCGGTAATAACAAAAGACTTGAGTGTATAGTAACTGATGACCGATGAAACGATCAAGGTGGCCATAAAAAGGCCAACTACGTTAGCAAAAAAGAAGTGGTGGAGTTTTAACACAGTGTGTAGCCTACGCCTCT
>JAUWLG010000068.1 GCA_030613795.1 Helicobacteraceae bacterium | reverse complement strand
TCCACTGAGTAACATAGAGACTTCCATGCTCTTGACCTGCTCATCTAGTGACGCAGCCTCAGAAAAAAGTATCTCTATCGTCTCTTCATCTTTCTCCTCTTTACCCATTTCGTAAAGCTCTTCTGCATCAGTAAGTGCATTTTGTGCAACACTGAACTTCTCAAGTTTACGCTCTAGCTGGGTTTTCTCTTTTTGTACATTAGCCGCATTGGCCGCATCGTTCCAAAACCCGTCAGAGTTCTCAAGTGCTTCGATCTCTTTGAGCTGTTCATTGATCTTTTCAGGCTGAACAACACCCGCGATGTTGTCCATTTTTGTTTGTAAAGTTTTTAGTAGTTCACTGTATTCGTAATGGTCCATAGTAACTCCGTTGAAATAACGTGTGTATCGCCACTTTTCATAGGTAGGCGACTGGAAGGAAGTCCCCTTGGGTAAATCCAACAGTTAATTATCTCGATTAATTTATTCTTCTAAAATAAGCTTAGATATAATTGCGATTATATTGTATAAGGGCTTAAAAGATGAGGGTTGTTCATTCACCGTTAGCGTTACAAAAACTGTTGAAAGAAGAGCAGGGGAGCATCGGTTTTGTACCGACAATGGGCGCCCTTCATCTAGGACATCGTACCCTTATTGATGCCGCAAAAAAAGCCAACGACATAGTCGTCGTCTCCATCTTTGTCAACCCGACACAGTTTTTAGAAGGTGAAGATCTTGATGCCTACCCTCGAAAAGAGGAGGCGGATAAAAAGGTGTGTGAACTTAGCGGTGTGGATTACCTCTTCTATCCGGATGCAGCTTCGATGTATGGAAATGATGAAGTGAGCCTCAATGCGCCAAACGTACGTGGCTACATCATGGAAGGCTCTTCACGCCCGGGACACTTCTCCGGCGTCTTGACGGTGGTCAACAAATTGCTCAACATTGTTACTCCGACACGTGCCTACTTTGGTAAAAAAGATGCGCAACAGTTAATGCTCATTGAGACAATGGTCGCCAACCTTTTTATGAATGTCGAGATCGTTCCAATGGATACAGTACGTGAAAAAGAAGGACTTGCAATGAGCTCTCGCAATGCCTACTTGAGTGAGCAAGAACGTACTGAATCGCTTAACATCATAAAGTCACTGCATATCGCAACACAGTTGGTTATGAAAGGCGAACTTAGTGCCTCTCAGATCAAAGATGAGATGATCGGGATTTTAGAGCCATTAGAGGTTGAGTACGTGACCATCGTCAACCGCTCGTTTGAACCTATCGAAGTTGTTGAGATCGGCAATACTATTATCTTGGTCGAAGCCATCAGCGGAACAACCAGACTGCTTGATAATATTTGGATATAGATAAAGCTATTGATTTAATAATATATAAATGCTTGAATAAAATAGTAAATATAGCTACAATAAATTATATTTGATGCTATTTTATAGCAAAAGGGGCATTTATGACTTATGGTTACCTTCGCGTCTCTAAAGACGATAAAGAGCTCACAAAACAGAAAAATACTATTTTAGAGTATGCAAAAAATAACGCTCTAGTTATCGATGACTTCATCGAGGTACAGCCCTATTCTAAAAAATTAGCCAAACAAAAACGTATTGATCTGTTGCTCAGTAGAGTATCGAAGGGTGACCAGATCATTGTTACTGAACTCTCTAGGCTTGGCCGTAATATGCTGGAGGTGTTGAACCTGATAGAGGCACTTAAAAAAGAAGAGATCAGCGTTATATTTGTGAAACAGTCGGAGCTAAGTACGACAGAAGATAATCCAGTGCTTCAAGAGATTTTGAGAGTTTATGGTTATTTTGCAGAGGCCGAGAGAGCCTTTATATCGACGAGAACAAAAGAGGGACTTGCAGCTGTCAAAGCCAAAGGGATCAAACTCGGTCGTCCGAAAGGGCATAAAAATAGAGAGAGGGCTCTGGATTCACATAGAGATGAGATCATGGGACTTTTAAATCTTGGTGTTAATCTAACCGCCATACAGAAGATCATCAATCAGAAGATGACAAAGAGTCTGTCGTATTCGAGTTATAAATATTTTATTGACCATGATGAAGAGCTGTTGCACGCAAGACATAATTACGACAAAAACAGCCTCTTCCACTAAAAAGTTCCAGCTTCGGCACATCTTGCACCTAACTCAGCCCCGCGCGATGTACCGATGTACGACGCACAATTTAGGTGTTCGCTGCAGTGCGCCGTTAGCTCTTCTACACCTTCGGTCTGAGTTAGGCACAATCTGCACCAAATCTGCAACTTTTTACATGAGAGCTGTTAAGAAAAAGCCAATTTCTTGGCTTTTTTAAGCTCGGAACCAAAGCAGATGTGTGAAACACCTGCGGCGGAGACCTTTTTCAGATGAGCTGGGTCTGCCCCTTGGGTATCGCCATCTTTGTAAAATTCAAAATTCAACACTACTCTACACGCGTAAGGCACCCCTCTTCGATCATCAACTCAACCGTTCTTAAAAAAACATGTGCTGTGCTCTGAGCAGTAAAACTGTATGCGATCTTTGGTCGTACCGCGCTGGCCGTGGTGATCTGGTCTTCGGTATTATCATTGGCAAAATCAGAAAATGTAAACACCATAAGACAACAGGATATTTTTTACATAAAATTTACACTATGTCACTAAACTGCGGCGAAATATATAAGGGCACCTCTAAAAACCCTAGTCATCCTCAGAGGAAACAAGAGAGATGAGATTGTGCATAACTTTTTTTCACTCAAGAGCAGGCTACGCACGAGTCATAGCTAAAGCTACGACGATGAAAAATTCTGTGCAATATCGCTCTCTTTTTCCCTCCCATAGGACGATAGAGAGAAACACACACTCGGCGTTGCCCTTTATTGCCTTAGCTATGGCTAGGGCTTCAAAAGGTCGCCTTGATTGTGAATTTCTCTCTTTCGCTGAGGACGACTAGGGTTTTTAGAGGTGCCCTAAATCGCTAAAGGAAAAAATATTATGAACAACCTCTCTGTTCTCTCTAAAGTATCCCTCGTCTTGTTATTGGTCTCTGCTGTAGCCATAGGTTTCTATATAACCACTACATTGTCACAGGCAGAAGAGAAAACGTATACTAAACTTGCCGAAAAACTAATCAGTGACTTGAAGAGCGAAGAAGAGCTTGTAGAAAACATTGGGGTTACCAATGCTCTTCTTATCGCTGATAACAACCGCATCAGGCAAGCGCTTGATGAAAACAACAGAGACATTGCTATTGATGAGTTGAAAGTTATCTCTGCCAACTATAAAAAAAGCACTAAAATAAAGGACCTGAAAATCCACATTCATACCTCTGATGTGAGATCATTTGTTAGAAACTGGAAACTCAACAAATTCGGCGATGATCTAAGCGGATTCAGAAAAACAATTGTATATGTAAAAGAGATGCAGCAGCCGGTGTTTAGTTTCGAAGTCGGTCGGATCGGACTCACTTTACGGTCTATAGTGCCTATTTTGCAAGGTCATAAGTATCTTGGATCGCTGGAGTTTATACAGAGTTTTGACAATGTGCCAAAAAAATTCGCAAAAAAAGGAAACGATCACCTTTTGCTGATGAATGATTCACTTGTTTATATAGCAACTGATTTAAAAGATGCGCCAACGGTTGATCATTATAAGGTGTGTTCAAAATTCAGTAATCCGGATTTCTTGAAAGCGGCCCAGAGATTGGATATAGATACCTTAGTTCAAGAGGGTGTTCTTGTTACGGACCAATATCTCTTTACGTACAAAGCTGTTAAAGATATGAGCAATAATAACGTGGGGATACATCTTTTAGGTATGTCAAGTCAAGAAGTAAGGAGTGCTGTAGAAAAAACAAAAAGTTCAACATTGATCCTGGCCGGCATATCCGCATTTTTATTTATCTTTATCCTGTTTATGTTGATTGTCCTCCGGAAGCAGAAGGCCAAAGCGTAGTTTTGTCGCCTTGTTCCTCTACTGTACCTACTTTCTTCTCGAGCTGGCGTTTTGGGGATGGTGTGTTTGGCAGTTCCCTCATTGATAGGAGTCTTAACTATAGCACCAGTTCGGTATCTATCTCTGTGAGCACTGTGACTGTGTTTTCTCTCGTGAGATCATCATTACCTAACATAAAGTACCGCCAAGCCATAGTCTGTGTTGGAGGGGTTCCGGTACTGATGAGAAAAGTAGTATTATTACTGTGTTCTTACTCAGCTATAGGGTGTTTTTTTATAAACTTTTGCTATAGTTAAACGATATTACAACAGAAGAAACAGTTATGAAACTCAGTAAAAACAGCATCCTTTTTCTCTTTACTTTTATTATACTTATTGCTATTTTGCTCTTTGTGATCTCTCAGCTTAAACGGGAGGTCTCATGGCAGGTCGTTGAAAATGTGAGTGACCAGATCAGCCTCTCTCTGCGTAAGAAGCTGGATGATGAGAAGGAGAATGCCTTGCGTTTTGCCCTTGTCCTTGCGCAAAACGGTGATATTCAAAATGCGTTGGCAGAGGATGATGAGGATGAGGGCTTTACGACACTGAAGCAGATCATGAACAATGTCAAAAAGCATATTCACACACTGGTTCGAGCGCAGATCATCACCGCCGATTATCGTGTCTTTGCCCGCAGCTGGGACAAGGACAATCTCTACGTCGGTATGCCGCTGGATGTCTACCGTTCTGATCTTGATTATTTTAAAACACATCGAAACCCTAGAGTCTCCATCGAAGTTGGTCGTAGACTTGGTATTAAGGCAACGGTGCCCATCTATGAAAATGACAAGCTGTTGGGGTTTGTAGAGGTATTGCAGTTTTTTGATGCAAGTACGGATTTCTTCCATAAGTTCGGTATCGACCTCTATGTGCTGCTCGATGACAGTTACTACAATACCGCCGTGTTAATGCAGAACAATCCGACTGCCGCCTGGTACATCGTCGCCAACCGCGGTTACAACATGGTCAACCTCAAGACACTGCAGCGTATCGATTTTAAAAAGCTTCGTAAGCAGCGCGTGCTGCTGCAGGACAGCAAATACATTTTCTATGAACCGATGCACAATGGGCAGGCCGAGACGATCGGGGCTTTTGTGGTTGTGATATCAAAAAAGAGTTTGGAACATTTTGCCAGTACCGAAGAGGATATATCGTTCTTACTGACGTTTTCACGCGCTAACCTGTATGACATCGTTAAAAAAGAGCAGTATGAGAGCAAGGTCTACCATAGCGGATACGACAAGGCTCTGATGTCACTTAAAGACACCGTTCCCGAAGAGGACAGGGAACTTTTTATGGAGGAGGCAAGAGACGTGCTATCATCTTATACAAAAGAGGAGCTCATAGCCATGATGCTGCGTTATAAGTTGTCAAGACGGATAGAGGGAGAGATTCGATGAAGCTGCTTTTACTCGAAGATGAGTACTCTCTGCGTATCAGTATTAAAGAGTTTCTTGAGGAGCTGGATTTTGAAGTTGACTGCTTCAGTCAGGGCGATGATGCCTTCGATGCTATCTACGAGACCCATTATGATGTACTGCTGCTTGATGTCAATGTTCCGGGGATGAGCGGTTTTGAGCTGCTTAAAACCGTTCGCAATGACGGGATCAAGATTCCGGCGATCTTTATGACGTCGCGTACGAAGATGGATGATTTTGAAGAGGGGTATAAAGCGGGGTGCTGTGATTACATCCGCAAGCCGTTCGATCTTGTCGAGCTTCAGCTGCGGATTACGCAGGTCTGCAAAAGCTTTTACTATAAAAGTACGAATGAATTGGATCTGGGTGAAGGCCTGCTCTATGATACGGAAAAAAATAAGTTGAACTATAAAGGCGATGAAATCGTTCTAAGCAAAACGGAGCATGACATTCTTGAGGTACTGTTGCGTTATGAAAATCAGGCTGTCTCCATAACAACGTTTCAAGATGAGATCTGGGGTGAATATGTCGATCCGGCAAACATTCGTGTTCAGATCAACAACCTAAGGAAGAAACTGCCGGTCGATATCATCAAGAACCGTCGCGGGGTAGGATACATCATTGAAAGATAATCAGTACGCCTATAAAAATGCAGCACTCTATACGGCGCTTATCGCCTTGATCCTGCTAGCACCGCTGTATGTCTACACCGTGTATAACAAGAATATCCATGAGATCCAGAATGAGCTGTTTTTAAAGCAGCAGTCGGCGCTTATCATCAGTGCGATGGAAGAGTACGATGAGACCCGCGAATCGTATTTTGAGTTTCCGCGCTTCAAACGGGTGCAGTCGGGACTGTATGATCTGAACTTTCAACCCATTTTCACCCTTATCGATACGCCGATGGAACACTTCTCCTCCGGCTATCATATGGACGATTCAAAATATGGCTATCTTATTGTTGCGCTGCCGCCGCACCGCTATTTCGATGCGGACTATCTTATTGTCGGCAATCAGCTCAGTTATGCGCCGGTCTATCAGAGAGTGGCGATGATACTCCTCTCCATCGTTGTCTTGGTCTTTTTTCTTTCGATCTTCTTTCTGAACCGCTTTGCACTGCAGTTTAAACGGGTCAACCAGAAACTGGACAATTTTATCAAAGACTCTATGCATGAGATCAACACCCCGTTGAGCATTATCAATGTCAATATTGACCTTTTCAATATGAAAAATCCTAAAAACAAATACCTGCAGCGCATCAAGGCAGCAACGAAGACCCTTTCGAACATCTATAACGATATGGACTACCTTATCAAGAACCAGCAGATCGTCTTTGAGTATGAGAATATCGATGCGAGTGCATTTGTGCGTGAACGCATTCTCTATTTTGATGAGGTCGCTGCGATGAAAGACATTGTGATCTCTGCTGATGTCGAAGATGG
>JAUWLG010000011.1 GCA_030613795.1 Helicobacteraceae bacterium | reverse complement strand
GAGACAACTTTAACACGATCCGGATCAGACAGTTTTCTGTCAGTTACACGAGACCAGAGGATCGGGTGCATCTCTGCCATGTTTGAACCCCAAGCTACAACTGTGTCTGTAAGCTCGATGTCATCATAACAGCCAGAAGGTTCATCAATACCGAATGTCTGGTAGAAACCGACAACCGCAGATGCCATACAGTGACGAGCATTTGGATCGATCGCGTTTGAACGGAATCCACCTTTCATCATCTTCTGTGCAGCATAACCTTCCATAACAGTGTATTGACCAGATGCAAATATTCCTACAGCTTCTGGACCACCAGACTTAAGTGCTTTTTTCGTATGGAATTCCATCTCATCAAAAGCACGTTCCCAAGATACAGGTGCGAATTTACCATGCTTGTCAAATTCACCCTTAGAGTTAACACGTAACAGTGGCTGAGTAAGACGGTCAGCCCCGTACATGATCTTCGCATTGAAGTAACCCTTGATACAGTTTAGACCACGGTTAACCGGTGCTGCCGGATCCCCTTTAACTGCTACGATCTTACCGTTTTTAGTCGCCATCATAATACCACAACCGGTACCACAGAAACGACAAGCCGCCTTATCCCAACGCCAATCGCTTGTCGCTGCCTCAGCTTTCGCCTGAGCAGCAGTAGGGACTGCCATTCCAATCGCACTAGCAGCTGACGCTGCCGCTGCTGACTTCAGAAAGTCTCTTCTTTCCATTGCCATGTGAACTCCTTAAATTTAGTTAAAATTGAAAAATTACAATTTTCAATACAGAATATAATAGCACTTCTTGATTAATGCCTTTTTGATGTATGTCAATTATATTTATAATATCTATAAGGCAGACAGGGAATAACGCGGTATACAGGGGGCTGAAGGCAGTTACATCTAAATTGTAAATTTATAATCTAAAAAATGTTTAAAGGGTAATATTTTTAGTTAAAAAATGATTTTTTGGAGTATTGAATAAGCAAGAAGGAAGTTAAGAGATCACTCTCTTAACTTAAAGAAAGAGTCTACTAGTGTAGGTCTTTCCAGATCTGACGCTTCCAAAGGTAAGCGAAAAGAACAAAGAAGATCATGTAGATCATAACGTTCTTACCGATCTCATCACGATCTGCAGCCAATGGATCACCAGCCATTTTCATGTACTCAATAACTTGCTCAGAAGCGTGAGCAGTCACACCGACACGAGGCATCGCAGTTCCATGAAGATGGCTCTGTGGGTCCTCGATAAATGTAGACAAGAAGTGCTCATTACGTGAACGGATGTACATAGAAAGATCCGGTGGCAGTTTACCCATATAGGCTTTTACTGCATCCTGAGCGTCAAGTACGTCTGCTTGGAAACGAAGCTCATCTTTTTTGTATTTAAAGTTTGGCATCTCACCTAACTGAGTCCATTTAGTGTAACGAACAGCGTGACAACGACCACAAGCATCTTCAAATGCCATCTTTGGTGTTACCTCTTCTGCTTTTACAGCAATAGACTGCATGTAAGCGACCATGTCAGCGATCTCTTGATCGATGTCTTCACCACCTGCACCGTAAAATGCCGGCATTGGGTGTGGATGCATGTCATCGAACTTGTGCTCAACTGACATAGCGTGCGCTGGGTTTTTGATCAGGTCAGCAAGGAATTTTGCATCATAGATCGCACCGGCATTACTAAGGTCCGGTGGGTTAACACCATACGCTGCTGCAGCATCTTTAGCAGACATTCCTGTCTCCATACCAAGTGCTTTAACATTGTGACAACCGATACAGCCGCCAGCCATAAATGTGTCAGCGCCGCGTGTAGCGTCGCCCTGTTTAGTTAGTGCAGGAAGGTCTGCATAAGCAAAACTCTTACTGTCAACATGTGCGTGCATCTGGCCGTGAGCAAACGGCTCAACCAACCAGTACGTTAATAGTGAAAAGAACGTAACAACTGCTAATATAAATAACTCTTTCATTTTCTTCTCCCTATAACTTTTTTTCTAATTTTGTGATGATCGGCAGTGCGATCCACAGAGCGATAAACACAAGTGCTGCCACATAACCGATAGTACTGTAAATACCTTCTGGAGGTAGTTTACCCATCGCTGTCAAGACGATAAGGTCTACTAACATTACCCAGAACCAGATGTTGAAGAGTCCACGGCGGCTTGCCGGAACTGCATTCGGACTTCTGTCAAGGAACGGCAGTAGGAAAAAGATCACTTGTGCAAATGCAAACGCGATCAGACCGATATCTTTAGAGAACGGACGCAAGATCTCATAAGACCACAAGAAGTACCACTCAGGGTAGATGTGTGCCGGTGTTACAAGGCCATCTGCCGGGTCAAAGTTTACCGGGTCCATTGCAAAACCAAAGTTCCAGAAAACAAGGTAGAAGAAGAACACTAAGAACACAGCAACAACAAACATATCTTTCGCCATAAAGTCATTAGCAAATGCAATAACTTTAGACGCTGCTTTGTTTCCAGATCTGTATTTTTCAGCTTCTACTTCGAAATCGATCTCTTCACCATTTTGGTTGTTAACGTGTGGAAGACGTAGAGCACCAAAGTGAATACCGATCAACAATAAGATCACTATTGGAATCAATAGTACGTGAAGCATAAAGAAACGGTCAAGGAAAGCTTGCGCAGGAACATAGTCACCACGGATCCACTCAACAACACCGTTCATCTCTAAAGAACCCATACTAAACAAGTTAGTAATAACCATACCGGCCCAGTAAGACATCTGTCCCCATGGAAGCATATAACCAGAGAATGCCTCTGCAGAGAATGCAACAAAAAGAAGCATACCTGAGATCCAGATAAGCTCACGACCTTTTTTATAAGAGCCGTAGTAGATACCTGTAAACATGTGGATATAGATGATCAAGAAGACCACTGATGCTGCTACTGCGTGAACGTGACGCCATAGCCAGCCGTAACCGACCTCTTGCATGATCGTGTAGTTAACACTGTCAAATGCCAAGTCAACATTTGGTTGGTAATACATCAACAAGAAGATACCCGATACTAGCAAGATACCAAAAGTAATTGCTAGAACCATCCCCATTGCCCAAAGAAAGTTAATATCTTTTGGGATCCAGTACTCTTTAGCCAATACACGGTTAAGCGTGTTAACACCTAAACGTTGGTCAAACCACTCGTTTAGGCTCTTTGCTTTTTCAAAATGTGCCATAAATTTTCTCCTCTATAAGCTAGGCAATGATGCCAGCGTCTTTCATCTTTTTAAATTCCGGACCTTCTTCACCCAAAATAAGTGTGTTACCAGTTATTTTAAAAGGAGGGATGACAAGAGGACTTGGAGGCGGTGCTTTGGTATCTATACCAGAAGCATCAAACTCTCCACCATGACAAGCACAAAGGAAATCGTGTTTCTTGTCTCTATACGCAGGAATACAACCTAAGTGTGTACATAGACCGATATTGACCATATAGTGGTCATCACCGATCACAATGTCACGTGCATTCTGCGCATCACTTTGCGCTGCAACCATCTCTGCTGTCTTTTTAAGAACAAAGATAGGCTTACCACGCCATTTTTCAACAACCAACTTATTTGCAACACATGTTGAAAGGTCAACTGTTGTAAAACCTGCTGCTTTTACGCTTGGAAGCGGATCCCATGATCTTTTCATGGCATATAAAGCACCTACAGCTCCGACACCGGCAACGGCACCGAAAGCTTTACCCATAAAGCCTCGTCTACTTTGTTTCATTTTTATACTCACCCTGTGTGAAATTTTTCAAAGGCTATAATAGATTAAAGCAGATTAATTTATGATAAAGATAAGCCTTCTTTAAGGAATTCGGTAATTTTTTGTATATTTTGTGGCGCTGGGTGATATTCATGTGATAAAACACCATCTAATGCTAGTAATAATTTTGTCTTATCAAAACCGTCCACAATAGGGATGTTAAGCGACTCAAAAAGTGGAAGGAAATCACGTACATAGTCAGGACGCTGAATATAGACAGGACGGCCGCCTGAAGCGAGATTCTCCAAGGCTGCCTGCGGTGAAGAGGTGACAAATACCTTAGAAGCTTGCACGACCTCATCATACTCTTCAAACTCATGCTGCTTTGGGAATACAGAGACCAACTTGTCTTCATAACTTATAAAGAAGTAGAAGCCGATGATCATCTCTGCCTCTAACTCTTTAAACATATCCATATTGGCAAAAAGATCCTCTTCATAGTCATCATCACCAAAGAAGAAACTTCTCTCTATCGTTTTAGGTGTCGGTTCAAAGTACTTATCATCAACCGCCACACCATTACAGATGCCTTCACCTTCAAGATAAGGTGAGATTAGCAGTTCGCCCTCTAGTTGTACAGCGTTTGGGTCATCACTAACGCGGATAAAAGTAGAAAAATAGTTCACCATATCTTGGTGCATGACAGGATTAAGCTCATCAGAGTCAAAGATGATCTTGTCACCATGATGCGCTATCTGAGGGATGTTACGCACCACATCAATGCCCACAGACTTTTTCACACCAAAGTCTTTGGCTTCTTGAGCGATGCGAAAATCTGATGTCAAAAGTGTAATATCAACATCACCCAAAGCACGAATAATAGTCGCCGCACGGCGAAAACGGTCAAGTCCGATACGGTGACCTGTGTGTACATAGTAAAAAAGTCGCATATTAAAATCTTTGTAGATAAATTTATTGAGAGAAATTATAGAGTAAAGAAGCTATGAAAGGCTGAAGAGAAAGAGTTAGTGATCAAGCGCACAAAGACGCCTAATATTACGTTTGAGCTTTCCTCGTTCTCACGATTTTTATGAGCATATGTACAAAAAGTTGTCAGACGCGGATCAAAAATCGGCCGTTAAATGAATCGAATGTCCCCATATTAAGGAGTTCTACTTAAAAGTTATGCTGAAATTAGCTCCACATGTGACAGACAGAGAGTATCAGGTATGGCAAGAGGGGATTAAACCTAAACTGATTCAAAATAATATGATGATGAAAAACAAGATCGACTATATTCACAACAACCCTGTCAAACGTGGTTATATCGATGAAGCTAAGCATTGGCGATATAGCAGTGCGAGAGATTATGAAGGTTTAAATGGGCTTTTGAATGTTGAGCGTTTGTGGTAGTTTAGCTTCTCATATACATTCCCACGTGCAACGTGGGAACGAGGGCTTATTTTTTTTTCTCCGCCATCTTCATATAGATATGCAAAATCTCGATCGCTGCAGGCGTAATACCCGAGATCTGTGATGCTGCTTGCAAGGTCGGCGGCTGAAAGGTCTCCAGCTTGTCAATGACCTCTTTGGAAAAACCGCGCACGCCTGCAAAATCGAAATCTTTTGGGATCTTGATATGGATGTTTTTCTTCATCTTCTCAATATCCTCTTGCTGTTTTTCGACATAGCGGGCATATTTCGCTTCGACCAGGATCTGCTCTTGAATATAATCATCAAACTTTGCTAACTCCGGCAGCAGTTTTGTCAGTTTATCGAGTGTAAAACTTTTACGGGCAATGATCTGCTGTGCATTGATCTTGTCACTGATACGCTCTTCACCGATACTCTCTAAAAAGGCGATGAATTCTTTGTTAGGTGTATAGTCTGCAGCATTAATGATGTCAACACCCTCTTTGATCTGCGCTATTTTCTTCTCAACATCTGCAAAGGCTTCATCATCAATAAGACCATACTGATGTCCATACTTACTTAGACGCATATCTGCAGACTCTTCACGAAGAAGCAGTCTATACTCAGCACGTGAGGTAAACATACGGTACGGCTCTTTTGTCCCCTTTGTAACAAGATCATCAATAAGAACACCGATATACGCCTCATCACGACCCAAGATCAGAGGCTCTTTCTCTTCAAGACTCAAGGCAGCATTGATACCCGCCATAAGACCTTGTGCAGCTGCCTCTTCATAGCCTGTTGTTCCATTGATCTGACCTGCCAGGTAGAGGTTTTTCACTTTTTTTGTCTCTAGAGAGTGGGTCAGCTCTGTCGGGTCGACATAGTCATACTCTATGGCGTAACCGTAACGTACGATCTTCGCATTTTCCATCCCCTCGATAGAGTGAACGATCTCTAGTTGCACCTCCGGCGGCAGAGAGGTGCTCATACCGTTGATGTAACATTCGGTGTTCTCCATCGTCTGCGGTTCTATAAAAAGATGGTGACGCTCTTTGTCGCGGAAACGGTTGATCTTGTCTTCAATACTTGGACAGTAACGCGGCCCGACCCCTTCGATCTGACCCGTAAAAAGAGGTGCTCTGTAGAAGTTTTTCTCAATGATGTCGTGGGTGTTGATATTGGTGTAGGTGATATAACAAGGAAGCTGTTTTTTGTCTTTTTTAAACTTCTCACGGTCTGTACGGAAACTAAACGGTGTCGGCAGTTCATCACCGGGCTGCTCTTCCATAACAGAGAAGTCAATAGTCGAGGTGTCGATACGCGGACAGGTCCCTGTTTTCAGACGACCGATCTTAAGGCCGGCATCCATCAAAGAGATGGAGAGTTCATTCGCTGCAAACTCGCCAAAACGGCCTGCCTCTTTAGTCACCTCACCAATGTGAACAACCCCGCGTAAAAAGGTTCCCGTTGTCAAAATGACTTTTTTGGCACCATATTCATTTAAAAGGTCGGTACGAACACCGACGACCGCACCGTCTTCCATCAGAAGATCATCAACAGTCTCTTGCAACAGTTCAAGATTCGGCGTATTCAACACAATATTACGGGCAATAACACGGTACTGATCCATATCGATCTGCGCACGCGTTCCACGTACTGCCGGTCCTTTGGTGTTGTTCAAAATACGAAACTGGATCCCCGCTTCATCGGTAATAAGACCCATCTCACCGCCAAGGGCATCAAGCTCGCGTACTAAGTGACCTTTGGCAAGTCCACCTACAGCAGGATTACAGCTGGTCGCACCGACATTTTCAGCCAACATCGATACCAGTAGTGTTTTATGTCCCATACGCGCAGAAGCTAAAGAAGCTTCTATACCGGCATGGCCGCCACCAACGACGATTACATCATAATTCATAGTTTTCCATTGTTTTTGACAATACTTTGTCTTTTTAGTAATGCAATTATAGCGAAAGGGAGGCAAGGAGGGCTTTTTAGTGTTTCGGTTTTAAAAATCATAAAGAAAGGAGCCGTTGTGAACACAACATCCAAGTTTTCTATTTCAGACCTCCGCGTTGTTAAAAAGCTATAGTTACTTTATCTTGAAGACAAACCCCCTTACCTTTTAAATAGTGATAGGCTCAACTTTTTCTTTCTGCCTTGCCAGAAAGCAAACCTTGATGAAAAAGAAAGAGACGCTGTTGTTGAGACGTTATATTCAATTTCTAAAGCAGTTAATGTTCTATCCTCTAAACTTGTACGGCTCCAGCAGAAATTGTATAGGGCAATTTTAGTAGGGATAAAAGTGCAAGCTTTTACATTAATCAATGCGTTACCGCTTTTCTCTTTTCGTGGCATCTGCAAAGCTGACTGTAGAGAGCGACTTCCGTAAAGAAAATCACTTTGTTTGAACGTAGTGAGTTAGGGATTTTTAGGAAAGGAGCGAACGGAAGGAAGGTACCCGATAGCTATCGGGCTTGAAGCCGTCACGAGCGCTTTTTGGTTTCGTTTTTTGCGAGTAAAAAAGGAAAGAGTATAGTCAATAAAATTCATTTGAACAAAAGCATTCAAGAAGCAAAAAAGTATGAGAGTATTCAAGTATGGTGAATTTATCACTAAATCAAAATAATCACCTACAGATCCTAATGATGTTATGTTCCTAAAAAGGCTATCTTTGTTTGTTATAATTCGCCCATGAAAAAATACATACTTTTTGACAACGATGGCGTACTGGTGGAGACTGAGAAGTGGTACTTTACTGCCAACGTTGAAATTCTTAAAACAATGGGAATCACCCTTGATGAGGAGCGCTACCGCGACATCATGGTAAACGGACAAAGCGCTTTTCTACTCGCAGAAGAGCAGGGTTTTGACAGCTATAGTGTTGAAAAAGCCCGTGACCAGCGCAATGAACTCTATCAACACTATCTGCACACCGAAGATATAGCAATAGAAGGGGTCAAAGAGGTACTTGGTGCGCTGAGAGAGAAGTACCAAATGGGCATTGTCACCTCAGCACGGCGTGAGGACTTTGAGCTTATCCATGCCAAACGCGGTATCACCGAGCATATGGAGTTTGTGCTCTGCAGCGGCGAGTACGGACGTTCCAAACCGCACCCAGATCCCTATCTAAAAGGGCTGGAGCTTTTCGGCGGTGAGAAACATGAGGCAGTTGTTGTTGAAGATTCGCAGCGCGGGCTTCGTTCAGCAGTCAATGCCGGCATCGAGTGTGTTATTGTCCACAACCATTTTACTGTTACCCATGACTTTAGCGACGCCACCCACCACATCAAAACCTTGCACGAGCTAGAAGCACTACTGTAACAAGTTTCAAATACAATCGTATTAAACCTCTCTATCGTGGACTATAGTACCCCACTCTCCCGTAAAACCTTAGCAAAAGCCTCAGCCATCAAGCCGTATCCTAAAGCATTAGGATGAATCTGGTCACTTTTGAATGACACCTCACTCTCGATCTTCTCAAGAACAGCCCCTTCATAAAGTACATCTTGCTCCGTTGCCACCTCTTCATAAAGCGGTACCGTTGAGAGTCCAAGCAGACCAAATCCAGGGACACCGACCAGCAAGACCTGGGCCCCGCTCTCTTGTGAAAGCTTTATCATCGCGATCAAATTAGATTTGAGTTTCTCTTTTGAAGAGCGTCGCAAAATATCATTGCCGCCATGACACAGAATCACCAAGGATGGGTGATACATCTCAAGTAGTTTTGGCAAGCGTCTTAATCCGGTAGCTGAGACCTCCCCCGAAACACCGGCATTGACCACTCTGCGTCCGATAAGCGTTTGAAGTTGTATTGGATACGCTTGAGTAACTGCTCCATAACCATAAGTGAGACTGTCGCCAAAGGCCAATACAATAGCATCTTGTTTAAGTTGCTGTGTCTGAACAGACGATGTATCTGGTCGCAATAGAAAGAACAGTACAAGTATAAAGCCGATAGAAAATGCTGCTAAACGTGTTTTATTCATCAGTCCGCGTTAATAGTTAATTGTAAAAGAGAGACTATTCAAGTTCATCTTTGAACTTTTTGGCATAAAACTCTTGTTTTAGATAGTCACAAATCAGCTTCGTATCTACCTCAGCATTACCCAAACAGCTTGTGGCGCCCGGTGATGGGGTCATGTTGAAAATCACACCGATATCGGTCTCTATTTTTGCCTCACCCAGCAAAAGCTTCTTTTTGACCTTGTCGATTACCTGCGGTCGCAGACCGCCAATATTTTCAGCAAACTCGATCTCATCTGCTTTAATATTTGGAATAATCTTTTTGAGTTCCTTTACAAACTCATTTCGTCTAATACCGGGGATCTCGTAGATAAAATTTCTAAAGATGTAATCGCGTATATCATCATCTTTCAGCAGGTCATAAAAAACTTTCAACACTGCTTCATCAGGGCTAAGTGAATTTAGAAAATCCAAGAAGTGGCTTGCACGATAACGTTCTAGTTTTGGCAGAGCCAAGGCAGTTGGGCCAAAACGGGCAATCCCGTCTTTCACCAAGTCTGGGTCACCATGTACCGCCGCAAAAGGGAGTTTTGGATTCTGCCCCGTATAGACTTTCGAGTTTAAGATGTTTTTCTTGGCATAGAAAAAACTTCCGCCGATCGGCAGACAGGAATATTCCTCACCAAAACCCATCTGATGCGCTAAAAGAAGTGAGTGCGCCCCGGCATCAACCACCACAAAGTCAGCAAAGAACTCTCCTTTGTCACATTGTAAGACGGTTTTATCTCCTCTTGTTTTCATTGCCTTGATCTCAGTGTCTAAAAAGACGCTCACCTCTTTTTTAGACTCCTTCTCAGCGTTGGTAACAAAGCTCTTTGCAATAGCGCCAAAATCGACAGCTGAGTATTCATTTTTAGCACCCATTGCAATGATAGGCTCTTTTCGCCCCTCCAGCAGCGCCGGTTCGATCTCTGCCAAAGCCTCTTCATCCCAAAGTTCCATATAGGGGAAGAACGGTACAAACTCTTCATAACGCGCCTTTATGTAAGCGACCTCTTCATCGCCTACACCCAGGGCCATCTTAGTGACCTTGTGAATGTGCTCGCCCCCGTAACCATGCTGCAGAGCGTATTTTTCCAACATATTCGCCGTACGTTTGACCTTTTTAGCTTTTTCGTAGGTGTAGTTAGTCTCAATATCACCACAGTGCAGGGTCTGAGAATTACTTTTAGCATTAGTGTTAACACTACCGACCTCACCATACTTTTCAAAAAGAGCAATGCTTTTGATGTCTGTATAACGCGCTAAGGTATAAAGCAGCGCCGTCCCTGAGATACCGCCGCCGATGATAGCGACTTGAAAGTAGTGATTATTTGACATAGGATTTCTTTATAATAAATTCTAATAAACTATACCACATTCCAAACTAACCCAACCTCAAAAATTTATAAAGAGGGGCTTTTCGCCAGAGAGCTCAAGCAGAGTCAAACAAGCATGTTCATTTGAGCTCTTGATATAATATGAAAGCCTCTAGAACCGAATACTTAGATAGAGGTCAAATGTAAATTTGTTATCACCAACATCAGGTGAGGGGTTATCATCAGAAACCTGTCGCGCAACCGTTTTAAGTGACAAGGCTTTTGAAAGAGGTATTGCAGCAGTGACAGAGTAGCGAAGCAGCCAATTGTTTGTCAGGTCTTTAATCCCCGGCATATAAAAGAAGTTCGCACCAAACAGTATACGGTTCAACAAAACCAGGTCTCTAACCTCATATTCAGCATCGACACCAAAGAAACCAGCCCCATATTCATTAGAAGCGTAATCTATAAACGTTTCATAAACATAGCCGCCACCGATTTTAAACTGTACCCACCTTGTTTTGTCTGCTTGTATCCGGTAGCCATACCCAAGTGAAGGATAAATACGATTATCAACACCTCGGGGAACATCAAAGTCATAACCGACCTCCGCAAAAAAAAGATCATTTTTGGAAAAAGAGTAGTCCTGCTCTAAAAATGTATAGAGTTCATGTTTATTAAGAACCTTCGGCGTGTCCAATGTTTCTGTTACTTCATACGAGTAGGTGATATCAAAGATCGTTTTATGCACCGTATGTGTACGCTCTACATGCCCTCCGACCTTAAACTTGTTTTTAACATTGGTCCCGCTCTCATACTCAATACCAATGTCTATGTTCCCTCTCGAATAAGGGAAAGTGTTACGCAGCTTGTTTTCAAATGAGGGATCCTCTTTTTCAGAGATAATAAAACGGTCGATCTTGGAAATACTGATCAACTCTTCGATCTCACCGTGTCTTACCTTCAAAAAGGCGTGATCTTGAATCCCTGTAATATACCCTTGTGTCTCTTTACCGTCAAAGTAGATGTGGTACTCATGCTCCGTCATAAGTGATTCAACATCCGCATAGTCAATACGGATACTCCCCTCACCGTAGATCAAACTGAAACTGATATATTCGGATGTCAGTTGAGCGATCTTGCCTTGCAGCACAGAGCCCTTCACAACTATAGTATCTACAAGCTGACGTACTTGGTCATCAGGCGCTTCTTTAGCCTCTTTACGCTCGATTTTACGCTGCTCTTTAACAATATCAAGTTCAGTGACGTCATCCAGTTTAGTGGTAGGACCAACCAAGTTGGAGTTGTTATCATCTTTTTTCGTCGTATTGGTATCGACAAGCCCGGCCTCACTCTTGTGTGTCGCTGGGAATTGCTCAGATATCGTTGTGTTAGACTCTGCATGAAGTACAGAGGTTATGACAAAAAAGAGAAGAACAAAACGAGCTAACATCAACAACCCCAAAGATTTTTTTTATTTTATCCTACTACACTAAATTTTTTGCCTGTTCAAAGTGATATAATGGTGTCAATTCTCTATATGCAGGACCTTTACATGAGTTTTATCCACTATCCTAAAGAGACCATTCCCTTTTTAAGGTCTATCCAAAAGAACAATAACAAAGAGTGGTTCGATGATCATAAAGATGAGTATACAAAGTACATCTTAGAGCCTAGTCGTGCTTTTGTCGAGGAGATGGGGGAGCACCTGCAGGCCCTTGTTCCGACCATTAACGCCTCCCCTAAGATCAACCAGTCACTCTTTCGTATCTATCGTGACACCCGTTTCTCAAAAGACAAAACCCCTATTAAGTCCAAGATCGGCGTTATCTTCTGGCAGGGCCAGCATATACGGATGCAGTCAAGCTGTTTCTATCTTCATTTCTCGCCAAAAGAGCTGTTGATCGCTTCGGGGATTCGTACCTTCGATCCAGATCTGCTTGCTGCTTACCGTGACTATATCAAAGTAGACAAACACCGTGAAGAGCTGCACAAGATCTTGAGAGCATTGAAAGAGAGTGGCTACATTGTTGAAGAACCTCAGTACAAACGTCTGCCTAGAGGTTTTGATAAAGAGATGAGTCTGGAGTATTTGGCTCGGATGAAAGCGGTAGCTGTTTTTCATACCTTAAAAGCTTCTACTATCTCCAGCAAGCAGTTTATTCCTGAGCTTTATAGACATTATGAGCAGTTTCTACCACTTCAGCAGTGGCTATATGAGATGACACTGACTAAAAAAGAGAGTGATTAATTCGCCCACCACATCCTGAACATTAGTCCTAAGGTCGAGGTATACCCCACCTCACTAAAACTCACTTGTCCTGACGAATCATAAATAAAGGTTGTTGGGTAGCCTTCAATGTTAAATTGTTTTGCCCACTGCCCCTCTTCATCATTGACCACACGATAATCAAATCCACGATCCTTCATATAGTTTGTCAACTTTTCGTTACTGCCTGATTTGACAGCAAATGTAATGACATTATAATATTTCGAGAGTCGTTGAATGTTATCTGCTTCTGCTTTACAAGTGGGACACCACGTTGCCCAGAAGTGAACAAGCAGTGGTTTACCTTTATAACTGTTTGAATCAAACTGTTCACCACTGATCAGTAACTCATTTATCTTAGGAAGTTGGCTGTCTGCCAAGTCCGGCTTGCGAATGTAGCTCAAGACATTGCTGATCACAAAGACCATCAAGGCCATAATAGCGATCTCTTTGAGTATCTTTTTGATACTCCAGTTTTTATAGTCTAATAGTTTCATCAATATCTCTGTTTTTGAAAATTATAGCTTGAAAAGTTAAATGCAATTACCTGCTATACGGAGTAAAAAATAGCAGGGTTGTTAGGAGTTGAAAATGGATAGAAAGCAAAACACTTCATAAGAGCAAATCTCTCCATCTTGCTTTCGTAATAAGAGTATAGAAAAATGTAAAAATAGTGTGAAGAATAAAAATGTTGGATTATAAAAAGATGGCGAAGATCATCTGAAAGAGAAGGTCTCCGTCGCAGGTACTGCGTACAACTGCTTTGGTTTCGAACTTAAAAAAGCCAAGAAATTGGCTTTTTCTTAACAGCTCTCAAATTTCAGATTTGGTGTAGATTGTGTTTAACTCAGACCGATAGCGCACTAGTGTGCGTGGAGAGTCTGAGTTGGACGCAAGATGCGCCGAAGCTGGAACTTTGACTACTTATATCTATAAGTAATGCGACCTTTGTCAAGAGA
>JAUWLG010000193.1 GCA_030613795.1 Helicobacteraceae bacterium | reverse complement strand
TTAGCGGTTTAAGCAGTGATGCACCGCCGATGACCATCGAAAAGTTAGCGACGTTTGAGCCGATAATATTACCGATACTCATATCTGCATTTCCTTTTTTTATTGCTACCAGCGAGACCACAAGTTCCGGCAGTGATGTACCCAAAGCGATGAGGAAAAGACCAATGATCCACTCACTGACGTCAAACATTCTGGCGATATTACTACCGCTCTCTACAACAAAGTTTGCACCACCGATGGTCAGTATAAAACCGATACCTAAAAGAACAATACTCATGCCCCAGTTGAATTTTACTTTCTCAAGCTCGTCATCGATCTCGACTTCAAATTCATCTTTTCCACTTGTAAACAGGAAAACAAGGTAAGCGACCATTATCAACAAAAATATAGCACCGTCTATGCGGCTAATGACACCGTCATGTATCATCAGCATGAAGATCATTGGCGGCATGATGATCCAGGCACTATCGAGTGAAAAGAGGTCACGCGAAGGCATTATTTTTTTAGCGATCAGGAACACGACACCTAAGACCAAGGTAATGTTGAATGTGACACTACCAATGACATTTGCAACGGCCATGTCACTTTTGTCCGCATAACTCGCCATCATCGAAGCCGCCATCTCCGGCAGTGATGTACCAAGAGCGATCAGTGTCGCACCAATAACAAAGTGCGAGATGTTAAAGTGCAGGGCAATACGCTCTGACTCTCTAATAATAAAGTCTGCTCCAAGAACCAAGGCACCCATCGCCGCTATAAATATTACAAAATCCACATAACTTCCTTTATTTTTCCGTTCTAATTATCAAACTCTCTGGCAGTCCAAATGCTTTTAGGACCTCGTGCTCTTTGACACGCATCTCACCATCATCAACTTCATGGTCATACCCTAAGACATGCAACATACCGTGGATAAAGAGCAGGGCACGCTCGTCATCTTTGGTGTGGCCAAACTTCTCAGCTCCGGCTGTGACAAAATCTTCAGAGATGACAATGCTGCCAAGCGGTGCACCCGGCATATCCATCATCGGAAAGCTCAAAACATCTGTAGATTTTGCAATCCCACGGCTCTCTTCGTTAAGCTCAGCCATCTCAAGGTCGTCTGTCAAGATGAGTTCTATATCTTTATCACTCAAGCTAGCAGCGATGCGCTCAAGAAGCTCAATATTGACTTCTGCGTCTGTTCTATTGTCTAAATCAATCATGCGCGTATTTTAGCAAAGAGGAGCCAAATAAATGGACTACGCCTCTTCTTGTTTTTTGTAACGCACATCAAACTCACGTTCACCCATACGAGCAATACCCTGTGCTTCTGTTGCACTGCGTTTAGAACCATCATTCATAAGTGCAACAATTCGCCAATAATATTTCGCTTCTGCACTTTCTATATTGGTAATAAAAGCTTGGTTCATTAAAAAGCGGTCACCTTCTTTTAGGTCTTCAAAGGCTTCGATGATCTCGTTTTTAATAAGTTCATCGATGCCATTGCCCAAACTGAGATTTTTAGCCCGTAACATCATCATCTCATCGAACTCTTGAACCGGCATGACCTGGTTGTTGTCATCCGGTGTCAGCACAAGATTCATAAAGATGTCTTTGGCACTATCTTCGAGGGTAAAAAGCTTTGTGTTGGTAAAAACTGAAAGTCTCATAATCTTCCTATCTGTTTTAGTAGTGAAAGGGTACTCAAAATTGCTTAATATGCTTACTAATGTTTTTTACATTCAAAAGATTAACGCAACTTTCACTTACGTAATTGATATTTGTGTATAAAGCGGTTGTAACTCTTTGAAAGAATATATTTGCAACCTTATTAAATAGTCATGGGTTCAACTTTTTCTCTTTGCCTTGCCAAAGAAACGCCTTCGACGATGTTACACATAACGTCTACGGTTCCAGCCCTAAAAAAGCAAAGCAGTTTGCTTTTTCTTAACGGCCCTCACCTTGAGGAAAAAGAGAAAGACGCTTTGTTGTCATTAACGTTTGAACTTGCTCGCTAAAGTTGTTATTGATAACTGAAGTGCTGTTACGACACAAGGAAGCTTTTAGAACCTATAAATTGAATAGGGATTAAAACGAAGTTTTAACTTTAAAGATGCGTTACCGCTTGGCTTTTTTCGTGGCATCTACAAAGTGAGCTGCAACTCTCTTTGACCCGTTAAGAAAACTGCTTTGTTTGAAGCGTAGCAAGTTAGCTGTTTTTAGGGTTGAAGAGAGTGGAAGTGAAGTAGTAGATAGCAGCCTTCGGTGGTCGTAAACGACATCACCTTTGGTTCCGAACCTATAAAAGACAAGCAGTTGGCTTTTACTTAACGGTTCTCACCTCGAAGCCGTCACGATAGCTTTTTTGCGTACTTTTTTTGCGGAGAAAAAAAGTATGAGAACAAGTCAAGTATAGTTAAATAGTCAATCAAAACTATAAACACAAAAATCCTTTAGTCTATCAAGTCAGTATCCAATATCACAATAAAAGTTCACATTCTTATGTTACAATGAAAACATGATAAACAGACGTGATTTTTTCCAGTACAGCGGCGCAGTCGGTGTTGCTGTCCTTGTCGGTATAGCTGCTAAAAAGTACGCAGAGAGTAACAACGTGAGCACAGAGACCTATAAGATCTTTGATGCCGTTATTAACCACCTTTTCAATGATAAAGATGGCTATGTGACCTCTAAGCTAAACGTCATGGGCTACTTTAAAGGCGTCCTGAGTGATGAACGCATCGATATTGAAAGCAGAGAGTATCTTATTAATGGTTCACGCTGGTTGGATGAGACTGCCAACGAAGAGTTTGGGAAAGGGTTCTTGAAATTAAACCATGACAAAAAAGAGCAACTTTTAAAGAAAGTCTCTATGTTGCGTTGGGGCGATAATTGGCTTTATAACATGATGAGTTACTATTTTGAGGCCGCACTTTCAGACCCTGTTTACGGCGGTAATGTAGAGGGCATAGGTTGGAAATGGCTAGAACACCAGCCCGGTTTTCCACGCCCTAATGAGGTAGCGATATGATAAAAACAGCAGACATCTGCATCATCGGCAGCGGGGCAGGCGGCTCGCCTGTTGCGTACACGTTGGCGCAAGCGGGTTTCAAGGTCATTGTCTTGGAGAAAGGGCCGCTTTACACAGAGAGCGACTTTAAAAAAGATGAGATCGCTGTTGCAAGACGAAGCCTTTACACACCAAAACTAGAAGACGAGCAGCATGTCATCGAGACCTTTGATGAGGACGGAGAGATCGTTAGAGAGACGGGTGCAGAGAGTGGTTGGAACTTCTGGAACGGTTCGATGGTGGGCGGCTCTTCGAACCTGATGAGCGGCTACTTTCATCGCATGAAGCCCAATGACTTCAAACTCAAAACAGTTTTCGGTGAGGTCGATGGGGCTAATGTCGTTGACTGGCCCATCGATTATGAGACGATGGAGCCTTACTACACAAAAGTAGAAGAGGTTGTTGGTGTCTCAGGAAAGATGGTCGAACATCCATATCGAGAAAGACGATCAACAGCAGACTACCCTTATCCACAGACTTGGGAGCATCCCATTGCCTCATGGATAGATGAGTCATGCGCAAAACTGGGTTACTACGCTATGCCGACCCCTCGCGCGATCATCCCTTACGATGCTTTAGAGCGAAGAGGATGCTCTTACTCCAACCTCTGTGGAAGTTATGGCTGCGCAACAGGTGGAAAAAGTCATGCCAAGTCAGCACTGTTAGACAAAGCGGTCAGAAGCGGAAACTGCGAGATCTTGGCTGACTCTTTTGTCTATAAGATCGAAAGTGACAACGACAGAGCTAAAGGTGTCCATTACTATGATAAAAATGGTCACAGTCATACCATTGAAGCCAAGATCTATGTCTTAGCGGCGCAAGCCATAGAGAGTTCACGACTGCTGCTAAACTCAAAAAGTGTTGACTTTCCAAACGGTTTAGCCAACAACAGCGGTCTGGTCGGAAA
>JAUWLG010000250.1 GCA_030613795.1 Helicobacteraceae bacterium | reverse complement strand
GTCTCTCGCTCGTCAGCTCTTGCTTCTAAAGCAACCGGTTACCCTATCGCAAAAGTAGCAACACTTTTAGCTGTTGGTTTTACGCTTGATGAAGTGACCAATGACATTACAGGCACACCTGCCTCTTTTGAGCCCGTAATCGACTACGTTGTTACTAAGATCCCTCGTTTTACATTTGAGAAGTTCCCGGAAGCGGAATCAACACTTTCAACATCGATGAAGTCTGTTGGTGAAGTTATGGCGATCGGTCGTACTTTCAAAGAGTCTATTCAAAAAGCGCTCTGCTCTCTTGAGACAGATCTGAGTGGGTTTGATGAGATGGAAGGCGACATGGAGTTTATCCAGCACGAGATCCGCCGTCCTAATGCAGAACGTGCACTATACGTTGCTGAGGGTCTACGTCGCGGCATGAGTGTTGAAGAGGTCTTTGACCTCTGTAAGATCGACCCTTGGTTCCTTTACCAACTCGAAGAGATCATCGCTAGTGAAAAAGAGATCAATCTTGAGCTGCTTAACGATGAAAAAGCGTTCCGTAAACTTAAAACAGACGGTTTCTCAGACAAGCGTATCGCAAAACTGATCACACAGAACTGCTCAACAGGCATGAGTGAAAATGATGTTTATGCGGCGCGTAAACGTTTAGACATTCACCTTGAGTACAATGAAGTGGACACCTGTGCGGCAGAGTTTGAAGCGTTAACGCCTTACCTCTACTCAACAACAAATATTACTAAGATTCCTGCTGCTGCACCACGTGTAACGGACAAGAAAAAAGTACTTATCCTTGGCGGCGGGCCAAACCGTATCGGTCAAGGTATCGAGTTTGACTACTGTTGTGTTCATGCGGCCTTTGCTCTTAACGATATGGGTATTGAGACCATTATGTACAACTGTAATCCTGAAACAGTCTCTACTGACTACGATACGTCTGATGTACTTTACTTTGAACCGATCGATTTTGAACATGTACGTGAAGTGATTGAATTAGAAAAACCAGACGGTATCATTGTTCACTTTGGTGGACAGACACCACTAAAACTTGCTAACCCGTTAACGGCTATCGGTGCGAAGATCTCTGGTACACCTGCACGCGTTATCGACCTGGCTGAAGATCGTAAACAGTTCTCTGAATTTGTTGAACAAAACAATCTATTACAGCCTAAAAATGGTCTTGCTACGACTAAAGAAGAGGCTGTAGTTATTGCTGAGAAGTTGACTTATCCGGTTCTGGTACGTCCTTCATTTGTTCTTGGCGGACGTGCGATGCGTATCGTTTACAATGAGAGTGAACTTCGTACATACATGGATGAAGCGGTATCTGTCTCTCACGATGCACCAGTTCTTGTTGACAAGTTCCTAGACCAGGCAGTCGAGCTTGATGTTGACTGTATCTGTGATGGTACAGAAGTGTACATCGGTTCGGTTATGCAGCATATTGAAGAGGCTGGAATTCACTCAGGGGACTCTGCTTGTTCACTTCCTCCACTTAACCTTTCAGCAGAGATCCAAAAACAGGTCGAGCAGCAGACTAAAACGATTGCGCTTGGTCTTGGCGTTGTCGGTCTTATGAACGTACAGTACGCAATTTATCAAAACGAGGTCTACCTTATCGAGGTCAATCCACGGGCTTCTCGTACGGTTCCATTTGTCTCTAAGGCGACAGGTGTGCCGTTAGCGAAAGTAGCAACACGCGTTATGATGGGTGAAAAGCTTCGTGATGCACTTGCATTTTACGACAACTATAAAGTGGTCATGGAAGAAGATGGCCTGCTTAAACCACGTTTGAAAGATCATATTGCTATTAAAGAGGCAGTCTTCCCGTTCCATAAACTTATTGGTGCCGATCTTGTACTGAGTCCTGAGATGAAGTCTACAGGTGAAGTTATGGGAATCAGCCGTAACTACGGTAAAAGTTTTGCCAAAGCACAGATGGCAGCCGGAAACATCATCCCGACAGAGGGGACATGTTTCTTGTCATTTATCGACATGGACAAAGAGCACGCACCTGAGATCGCACGTGGTCTGCACAAGGCTGGTTTCAAACTGGTTGCGACCAAAGGGACACAGAAGATCATTGAAGAGGCTGGCATCCCTTGTGAGCTGGTACTTAAGATCTCTGAAGGTCGTCCAAATATCCAGGATGCGATGAAAAATGGCGAGATCACGATGGCGATCAACACCTCTGACAACAACACCGCTAAAAAAGATGCTGTGATCATTCGTCAGATCGTCCTCTCTATGAACATCCCATACTTTACAACACTGAGTGCTGCACGTTCGGCTATCAATGCACTTGCACAGATGGAAGATCCTAACTGGAACGAGCCTCAAGCACTGCAAGAGTATCTTAATAACTAATATGCAACTAGTCTACCTGGCACAAACCGACACGACTGTCGGTTTCCTCTCTCAAGATGCAGAAAAACTGGCTGCTATCAAAGAGAGACCTCTCAACAAACCTTTTATACAAAGTTTCGACTCACTCAAGAGCTACTCAGAAATGGGGGGACGTGTGCCAGACAGACATAAAAATTGCTTACGACGTTCTAAATCCATAACCTACGTTATCAACAATATTGCAGTTCGTATTGTGTCAGAGGGTCAACACCATCAACTGCTTTCAAAATACAAGTGGTTATACAGTACGTCAGCCAATGAAAAAGGCAAAACCTTTGAGATCGGTTTTGCTGAACAAAAAGCCGATGTCATCATTGAAGATGAGCGTGGGCTCTTTGAAGGCACGGCATCAAATATCTATAAAATCAACCATAAAAAAATCAGACGATTACGTTAAAAGGAAAAACTATGAAACATATATCTACTATCGGTTCCGCTGCCCTTCTTGGCAGTATGGGTGTTGTAGTAATGAGCAGCATTACAGGTTGTTCAGGGCAACAAGAAGAGCAGCAACAAAACCGTTTTTTAGTCATTGAACAACAGACGAACGGCAAATATATCGTCGTTGAAGAGATGCCGACAGAAGGTGCATCGCGTGCTATCATCCGTGAGCGTGATGAAAACGGTATGGTGACAGAGCGTTTTATGAACGAAGATGAGATGCGCTCACTTGCTGAACAAGAGTACCAAAAGATGCAAAACGGTCAGTCAGAGCTTAACCAGGAACCTTCATCATCACCGGGGATGGGACTTGCCGGGACTATCCTTGC
>JAUWLG010000095.1 GCA_030613795.1 Helicobacteraceae bacterium | reverse complement strand
AACACCATAAGCGACACCGGCTGTGTCGCAAAAATAGATGATCTCTACAAATAGCTGGTGTTCAAGAAGGGATTTAACAACAGTCAGACAACCAATTCCACTGTCAAAGACACCAACTTTCATGGCTGTTTATTTCGCCTCGTTCATCATGTTCAAGAACTCTTCGTTGCGTGCTGTTTTTTTCATCTTAGTGTAAAGAAATTTAAGTGCTTCGATTTCATCTTCTTGTTTATGCAACATAGAACGTAAAACAAAGACCTTTTGCAAGACGTCTGGACCGAGAAGAAGCTCTTCTTTACGTGTTCCTGATTTTAAAAGGTCGATTGCCGGGAAGATACGACGTTCTGCTATTTTACGGCTAAGAACAACTTCAGAGTTTCCAGTACCTTTAAACTCTTCAAAGATGACCTCGTCCATCTTGCTTCCTGTCTCGACAAGCGCTGTCGCGATAATAGTTAGTGAACCACCGTTTTCAATGTTACGCGCTGCACCGAAGAAACGTTTTGGCTTATGCAGTGCATTGGCATCAACACCACCAGAAAGGACTTTACCGCTAGAAGGCGTTACCGTATTGTAGGCACGGGCAAGACGGGTAATAGAGTCCAGCAAGATGACAACATCTTTACCGATCTCAACACGGCGTTTAGCACGCTCAATTACCATCTCAGCCACTTTTACGTGGTTTTTTGCCGGCATGTCAAAGGTTGAACTGTAGACTTCACCTTTAACAGAACGTTCCATGTCGGTTACCTCTTCCGGACGCTCATCAACAAGAAGAACCATCAGTTCAGCTTCTGGGTGGTTGGCTGTAAGCCCGTGAGCGATCTCTTTCATCAGCTCTGTTTTACCTGAACGTGGTGATGCAACGATCAGACCACGCTGCCCTTTACCGATAGGAGAGAAAAGGTCCATCATACGGCCTGTTAGGTTTTCAGATTTATACTCAAGTTTGAGCTGCTCTAAGGCATAAAGCGGTGTAAGGTTTTCAAAGAGTGGACGCTTTTTGCTCTCTGCCGGTGGAAGGTAGTTGATCGCTTCGACTTTGAGTAGTGCATAGTAGCGCTCTTGGTCTTTTGGAGGGCGTACTTGACCCGTTACAACATCACCATTGCGAAGTGCAAATTTTTTGATCTGTGTACTAGAGACATAGGCATCGTTAAGTGAGTCACTAAACTGCTTAGTATCGATAGAACGCAGAAAGCCGTAGCCATCTTGCATTGTCTCTAAGATACCCGTAAAGAGGATGAACCCCCCTTGGGACGTCTGAGCTTTTAAGATCTCAAAGGTAAGGTCTTGGCGTTTAAGTTCATTAGGATGTTCAACACCTAATTCAGTGGCGATCTTAATAAGGTCGTCAAGTGGTTTTGTGCGTAGGTCTTCGATAGTATGACCGCTGACTGGAACGTGCGTTCGAGAAGATTTAATGTTTTTGTGCTGACGAGTGTCGCTCATGAATTGCCTTGTGTGGGTTCGTGGAATTTTTCACAGAGATGTGAAGAAATTGAATGAAGTATTTTGTGGTTTGTTTGACGTATTTTATACAACTAAAAGGCAGATGTCAAGTTTAGGCGCTTTTTTGATGTTATTTGACTCTTTTTTAGGGTGTTTTAGATGAAGTGCGATAAAATTAATGAACTTAAAAAAAAGATATGATGATGACAAACAACTTCGATTTTTCACCTAAAGTTAACCCAAAACTCTTTGATGCTATTGCTAAAGAACGTGAGACCATTGGTTTTTATGATCTATGTGATCAAGATGTGACCCCTTTTCTGGACTTTGCCAACTCCATAAAACAAAATAACATCGTTGTGATTGGTATCGGAGGAAGTGCTTTGGGCGCTTCTGCTGTATATCATTTTTTGGATCTTGTTCGTTCTTTTGATAAAAAACTGCATATTCTTGATACAACGGACCCGTTGATCTTGGAGAGCAAGCTGAAAAGTTTTGATATGCATAACGCTTTTTACTGTGTGATCAGTAAATCAGGAGCGACGATCGAGACGGTTGCTGTAGCCAAATATATTGATGCTGTCGAGAGATTGCAAAATGATAACTGTGTTGTCATTACAGATGAAGGTTCTGTGCTAGAAAAGTTTGCTGATACACGTGATATCAGACATTTCGCGATACCTGATAATGTCGGCGGACGTTTTTCTGTTCTCAGCAGTGCCGGTCTTCTGCCTTTAGCGTTAATAGGGGTTGATATTACACTTTTATTAGAGGGTGCCAAAAAAGTTCGTGATGACTTTTTTAATAAAGATGGTTTTTGCGACACTTTGATGAAAAAGGCGACGTTTTATGCGCAAAATGCCAATACCTATAATATCAACTGTCTCTTCTCATACTCAGAAGTGTTTCGTGAGTTCAATGCCTGGTATGTACAGCTTTGGGGTGAAAGCCTGGGTAAAAAACAGCGTCACTCTGAACTCCATGTCGGTCTGACGCCTGTCGGACTTATCGGACCGACGGACCAGCACTCGTTTTTACAGCTTATCGTCGAAGGCAAGCGTGACAAATCTGTGACCGTTATCAAGATCAAAGAGTTTAACAACACAATGCGTATTCCTAACAGCACTTTTGAAAATCTTGAGATGATGGACCTTATCAATGGTTATGACTTTTCGGAATTGATCAATATGCAGGCTGATTCGATCATGCAGGCCCTGGACTCTCTTGATAACATTCCACTCGACGTCATCGAGATAGAAAATGTCAATGCGGAAGGTATAGGGCAGTTAATACTCTATTATGAACTTTTGACCGCCTTAGTTGCCAATATGTTAGATATAAATGCCTACGATCAACCGGGTGTTGAGATGGGTAAAATTATTTTGAAAGAAAAGTTGCGAGGTAAATAGATGAAAGAGTATATTAAAGGACAGGTCAAAGCATCAGCAGAGACCAAATTAAAAATTTTAGAAGATGAAGCTTTTTTAGAGAAAATAGCTGAGGTCATCAAGGCCTGTGTGGCAATTTATAAAAATGAAAAAAAGATCTTGATCGCAGGAAATGGCGGTTCTGCTGCAGATGCGCAGCATTTTGCTGCCGAGTTGGTAGGACGTTACGGTTTTGATCGTCCTTCTCTGCCGGCATTAGCGTTGACAACAGACACCTCAAACCTAACAGCGATTGGAAATGACTATGGGTATGACCAGGTCTTTTCTCGCCAGCTCGAGGGAATGGGGCAAGAGGGCGATCTTTTTATCGGTATCTCGACCTCAGGAAATTCTCAGAACATCCTTAACGCATTTACATCTGCTAAAGCGAAAGGCATTACAACGGTTGCTTTAACGGGTCGTGATGGTGGCAGGATGGCTGAAGCTGCTGACTATACTCTGATCGTTCCATCAGATGCAACGCCTCGTATACAAGAGTCTCATCTTCTGATCGAACATATGATCTGTGATGTCATCGAAAAAGAGATGTTTGGTGATGGAGTAGGTGCGTAAACAGTGAGTAGACCTGCACTTTTTCTAGATCGTGATGGGGTAGTGAATATTGAAAAAAACTATCTACATAGAGTAGAAGACTTTGAGTTTATTGATGGTATTTTTGAGTTGTGTCGGAAGTATCAAGATCTTGGATATTTGCTTGTTGTCGTAACAAACCAGTCTGGAATCGCTCGGGGTTACTATAGTGAAGCAGATTTTGAGAAGCTTACGGTCTGGATGGTTGAATCATTTAACAAACAAGGTATCACTTTAGCAGATGTCTACCACTGCCCTCATCATCCTGATATCTCTGGACCGTGCAGCTGCCGTAAGCCGGAACCCGGAATGTTGTTAGAAGCGGCTAAAAAACATAAGATCGATCTTAAACACTCTCTTCTTGTCGGTGACGGTGAACGTGATATCAGTGCTGCACATCGAGCCGGTGTAGATGAAACCTATCTTTTTTCGCCGGAGGCTGAAATAAGTGCAGCAACAAAGATCATAAGATCATTAAAAGAGTTAGTATGAAGATAATGAACACAGGCGGTACCTTTAACAAACGTTACAACCCTGTAACCGGTGAATTGGAAGTGCCTTTTGACAATGAAGCCGTTGAAGAGATCGTAAAGCATTTCTCGTACGAGGTCGATATTGCAGGGATGTTGTATAAAGATTCTTTGGAGATGGATCAGATCGACCGTGATCAATTGACAGCGATCTTGTCTGCGGATGATGAAGATGTCTTTGTGGTTATTCATGGAACAGACACGATGCATCTAACAGCAGAGCAGCTGGCTGAATATTTGCCAAATCGGGTAATCGTTCTGGTCGGTTCCATGATACCTTTCTCTATTGATAAAAGTGAAGCAAGTCTAAACCTTGGTATGGCACTTGGCTTTGCCGCGACACAACCGGCGAACGGTGTCTATATCTGTATGAGCGGCATCATCGCACCATATGACCAGATCAAGAAAAATAGAGACGCGGGAAGGTTTGAGATTGTCTAACGTTGCGTGTACACACTGTCACCTTCAGTTTGATGAATCGGTGATGATCAAAGAAGAAGAACTCTTTTTCTGCTGCAAGGGGTGTCAAGGCATCTATCATCTGCTTAAAGATGAGGGTTTAGATACTTTTTATGACAAGCTCGGTGATGAAAAACTTGCACCGCCGACAGAGCAGTTCCAAGACAGTGCCAATTTTGACTCTCCTGCCTTTTATGAACGTTATGTCTCCATTGACAGTGAAGGTTTTAATGAGGTATCACTTGTTATTGAAGGGATTCACTGTTCCGCCTGTGTCTGGTTAAATGAGAAGGCGCTTCATAAGATGGAGGGTATCGTAGAGGTGTTTATTAACCACACCAACAACAAGGCACGCATTGTTTGGGACGATGAGGTAGTCAAACTCTCGAAGATCATCGATATGATCCGTGCTATTGGTTACGATGCCTTTCCTTACGATCCGGAGATCCAAGAAGTACGTGCAGAAAAAGAGCGTAAAGACTACTATCTTCGAATTGCAGTAGCGGCCTTTGCTATGATGAATATTATGACCATTGCGGTGGCACAATATGCCGGCTTCTTTACCGGTATGGATCAGAACATTAAAAATATTCTTAATGTTGGTGAATGGATTTTGTCAACGCCGGTACTTTTTTATAGTGGTTGGGTCTTCTTTCGCGGATCGTATTACAGTATAAAGACCAAAACAGTTAATATGGACATCTTGGTTGCTACAGGTGCCACATTGACCTATCTCTACTCCATCTATATTACGGTGTTTGAACTAGGGGAGGCATATTTTGATTCGGTTGCCATGATCATCACCTTTGTACTGTTAGGCAAGTTTTTAGAGGTATTAAGTAAAAAAAGTGCAGCAGACACTTTGGATGTGCTCTCTAAACATGTCCCTAGTGAAGTGACGCTTCTAAAAGATGGCGAACAGATCAATGTGAGTGTTAACGAGGTCGTTGTTGGTGACGTCTTGCTTCTGAAAGCAGGTGAAAAAGCAGGTATTGACGGTGAAATCATTGATGGTGTCGGAAGTTTTGATGAGTCGAGTCTGAGCGGTGAAAGTGAACCGATCTATAAAGGGATAGGTGATCATGTTGTGAGTGGGACAACCAGTATTGATGCTGTTGTGACCTATAGAGCGACAAAAGATTTTGAACATTCTACGCTTGCCAATATCTTGACGATGTTAGAGCGCTCTTTAGCGAAAAAACCACGTATTGAGCAGATGGCCAATCGACTTTCGGAGTACTTTTCATCTGCTATCTTACTGCTGGCTTTTGGTACTTTTGTGATCTGGTGGATCTGGCCGTATAGCTTCGAGACCGCTTTTATGGTCGGGATCTCGGTCATAATCATTGCCTGTCCATGTGCTTTGGCCTTGGCAACACCGGTAGCTACTATGGTAGGTTTAGGACAGG
>JAUWLG010000196.1 GCA_030613795.1 Helicobacteraceae bacterium | reverse complement strand
CTCTTCAAGGTCTTTTTTCTGCTTCTCTGTCAGCAGGGCATAAGCCATATCTTCGATCATCTTACCATCAAGAGTAGGAAGGTTTAGTGCGACCAAACGGCCATCAATACGAATCTGTGGTTCAGAACGTGAAACAAGGTGCAGGTCAGATGCTTTGTAGGCAACAACACTTTTTAGCAGCTTTCTAATATCTAATGATTGACTCATAAAATCACTCCAGGTTTAATAAGACGTTGTGTAAACGTCCTGTTTGTCTATATTGTATTACATATCTTTATGAAACACTTTAATCTTATAAAAAAGTTGCTTAAAGTGTACCTCTAAGGTGTGAAAATACAGTAAATATGTCGATGTGTGGGAGATAGAGAAATGCGTGTGCGTTTATAATTGAGATCTCTGAACAAACCTGACATTCTCAGAGGTATTTTGAAAGGTGAGATTGTGCAAAACTTTTTTTGAGTCATAGCTATAGCTACGACGATGAAAAATTTTGTGCAAGATTGCTTTTCAAAATGCCTCCCGAAGGGCTATTAGAGAAACATACTATTACTGCGTTGAACATACTTGAAGCTACTTGTAGCTCCTGCGTACGTTCGCCTTATACTAGCATATTTCTCTAATAGCTGAGAATGTCAAGTTTGTTCAGAGGTCTCAATTACTTATCCTTTCTCTCTGCAAACGTTTATAAAAACAGTTTTTCGTATACTTCTTGGTCAAAGGCTACGGTAATATTACCATCGAGGTCTAAGACAGGGCGTTTGATGAGCAGGTTCTCTCTGCAGAGCCATTGGAGCTGCTGCTCTTCACTAAGGTCTAACTCTTTAAGCTTTAAGGTGCGGTAGGTCGTGCCTCTGGTGTTGAACAGCTTTTTCATCTCTATCTGCTTCAGCCAGGGCGCAACAGTGTCACAATCAACAGGCGTTGTTTTAAAATCAATTAGTTCGTAATCGATCTCATTGGCTTTTAGAAACTTAATAGCTTTTTTAACACTGTCGCAGTTTTTGATGCCGTAGAGTTTAACCATTGTTATTCAATGATCTTTGGAACTACAAAGAAGTGCTCTTCACTGTGTGGTGCATGTTCTAAAATATCATCATTTATTGCACTGTCGCAAGCACTTTTGTCTTCTCTTGTCGGTGTACCGCTGTCGTTCATAGCAAAGTTATCATCAACGTTCTCAGTGTCAAGTTCTGAAAGGTTGTCAACAAAGTCAACGATACCGCTAAGCTGTGCAATGATCTCTTCGCGTTTGTCATCTTCAATAGTTAAAAATGAGAGTTTTTCAAGACGTTTTAAAAGTGCGTCATCTACTTGCATATATGTTCCTGAATATTTTTTCATTATTTTAACAAAAAAAGCTTATTTATAGGGACGATTAGGGCTGTTTAATATAGCATTGGATAATATAGCAACAATTTTATTGAGGATGATTATAGTGAGTTTAAAAGAAAATATTGAGATGGTCAAAAATGAGCTAAACAGTGAAGAGAAGTTTTTTGAAAAAGCAGTACAGACAGAACGTTTTGTAAAAAAGTATAAAAAACCGCTTATCGGTGTTATTACTGCAGCAATTTTGGCTATTGCTGCCGGTACAGCTTACAACATTACTACTCAAAACAAGATCGATCAATCCAATGCTGCTTTGAATGTGTTGATGGCAGACGCTAACAATCAAGCTGCGCAAGAGCAGCTTAAGACACTTAACCCGAAACTTTTCGATGTGTGGTCACTTTCACAGGCACTGAAATCAAAAGACCAAGAGGCACTTCGTCAACTGCAAAGTTCAAAAGCGCTTGTTGTTGCTGACTTGGCAGAGTATGAACTCTCTGCGATTCAGGAAGATGAAGCCGGTTTGCAAAAATATGCACAAAAGAGCAGTGCGCTGCTTAAAGACTTGGCTGTTATAGAAACGGCTGTTCTATTGATGGACAAGGGTGACAAAGCTTCCGCGCAAGCAAAACTATCTATGATCGATATTAACTCACCTGTCTACCAACTAGCACAATCGCTAGCACATTATGGAGTTAAGTAAGAGTGAAAGTCTATTTTTCGATTTTTCTTTTATCTCTATTGATCTTCAGTGGTTGTAGTAGCAAAGAGTACTTCACCCCTGAAGTGGTCAAAGATGACTGGGACAAACAAGAGTTTTTAGATGAGACCATTATACGCACGACAGCTGACGGTGCTGTCTTGGAAAATGGTCAGATCCTAACAAAAGAGGGTGTCCAAGAGTACTTTCTTCCTGAAGGTTACAGCTACATCGGTCAAAGTGACGGTTGGATCGTTGCCTCCAAAGTAGATGGCGAACTTCTTTTACAAAGTATCAATGACAAAAGTACAGAGATCAAACTTGATCTTAAAAAGACAATAGCCGGTGTAACAGTCAAAGATGACCATGTAGCCGTTTTGTTTGCTACCAATGAGATGGCACTTTACACATTAAGCACAAAAGAGTTGATCTTTAAAGAGAGCGGTAATGCACCACTTGCGGTAGATACGCGCATTGTCAACCCTTTCTTTTTAAATGAGTTGGTGCTTTATTTGACACTTGACGGCAAGATCGTGATTATCAACTCTGACACGAAACAGGTACTTCGTTCGATGCTGGTAAGCTCTGAAGAGAACTTTAACAATATTATCTACTTCAATGTTATTGACAATGTCATGGTGGCGGCGACTGGTTATCGTCTATTCTCACTCAGTGAAAAAGAGCGCCGCGAGAAGTATGAGATGCGTGATGTCATCTTTAGCGACGAAGGTATCTGGATCACCACTAAAGAGGGTGAAGTCGTTGCCTTGACGCCGTCACTGCAGCTAAAAGCAAAACGTAAATATCCGTTTGCCCACTTCCTTGGTATGATCATGACAGAGGACAAACTCTATCTGCTTGAAAGACAAGGGTATATCATCGAACTCAGTAAAGATCTTGCTGAATCAAATGTGTATGAGCTTAACATCGATGACGGTTACGTCTATGTTGGTGAGAAAGCCTTTTATGTCAATGATGTGATCTACCCAGTAGAGTAGTTATGTCAAATGAACTTGAGGCTTTTTTAGAGTATATTCAAGTCACCAAAGCGCTCTCTAAAAAGAGCTGCGAAGCCTACAGAAGTGATCTTCTTCAAATCGAAGAGATCACGAACAAACCGCTTATCTCTCTCGATACCAACGCAACACTCAAAGCACTCTCTTCATACGATAATAAACGCACATTAAATCGAAAACTCTCAGCTATCAACGCTTTTTTTGCATTTTGCTTTCGCAGTGAATTCGTGCAAGAACAGCAAAAGCTCAAACTGGCAAAGATACCAAAGAATTTGCCAAAGTTTCTAACGTATGAACAGATAGGTATAGGTGTAAAAAGTATAGATCAAAGCACTTGGATAGGGAAGCGTGATGCGGCAATGATTCTTTTTCTTTATGCTACAGGTATGCGCATCAGTGAATGTTTGAACATACGTCTTGAAGATATCGAAGGCAACTGGCTGCGTGTGCGTCACGGTAAAGGTGACAAAGAGCGTCTGATCCCAATAGCAAAAGAGGCTTTATCACTCTTGCATAGCTATCTTAGCGATGTACCCTTTGAAAAAGAGCAGATCTGGCTGAACTACACAGGCAAGCCGTTGAGTAGGATCTCTGCATTCAAGATAACTCAGAAGTACCTTGGTGTCTCGCCGCATGTACTCCGTCACTCTTATGCAACAGCCTTGATACTTGGTGGTGCCGACCTTCGTGTTGTACAAGAGCTGTTAGGACATGCCTCACTATTGACGACACAGGTCTATACCCATATACAGAAGCAGAACCTGCAAGATACTGTGTTGAATCATCATCCGATGGCGTAGCTTTTAGCTGTAATCTCTTCTCTCGTTCCCAAGTTGTACTTGGGAATGCATACTTCAACCTCGACAATAAACGCTAAACA
>JAUWLG010000285.1 GCA_030613795.1 Helicobacteraceae bacterium | reverse complement strand
GGTCTCGTGTAACTGACAGAAAACTATCTGATCCGGATCGTGTTAAAGTTGTCTCTATTCAGACTTATACACACCGTACGTCGGATCTTGCTGATATTGAGATCATTTTCTCACCAAATACGGATACTGCGTTGTGGAACTACGTCGCACGTGAGATCGTTTATAACAACCCTGAATCAATCGATTGGGACTTTGTTAAAAAACACATCATCTTTGCTGCCGGTCCTGTAAACATCGGTTACGGTATGCGTAGAACGGGTGAAAAATCATTGAAAGAGGGTAAGTACACTGCTAAAGAGATGGAGATCATCAAAAAAGAGATGAAAACAATAGTCTCTGAAAAAGAGGGTCCAGCTCTAGAGCCATACGGTTATAAAGCGGGTGATACTATGAACCACACAGCTGGTACATTAGGACACTGGGAGATCTCTTTTGAAGAGTACAAAAAATCTCTTGCGCCATATACACTAGACTATACAGCTAAGATTGTAAAAGGTGATCCGGATGAGAATATCGAAGATTTCAAAAAGAAACTTCAAGCTCTAGCTGCACTCTACATTGAAAAAGGTCGTAAAGTTGTCTCTTTCTGGACGATGGGTATGAATCAACATACACGTGGTACTTGGGATAATACACTCTCTTACAATGTTCACTTCCTGCTTAACAAACAAGCTAAGCCGGGTAATGGTGCGTTCTCACTAACTGGACAGCCATCTGCTTGTGGTACTGCTCGTGAGGTTGGTACGTTTACACACCGTCTTCCGGCGGATATGATGGTTAAAAACCCTAAACACCGTGCGATCACTGAGAAAAAATGGAAGATCCCGGCGGGTACTCTGAATGGTGTCGGTAAACAGCACATCATGAAGATCCACCGTGACATCGAAGATGGTCTTATTAAATTTGCATGGGTAAATGTCTGTAATCCTTACCAGGATTCTGCATCTGCTACACACTGGATCAAAGCAGCGCGTGAGATGGATAACTTTATCGTTACTTCTGACGGATACCCGGGTATCTCTGCAAAAGTCTCTGACCTTATCCTTCCTTCAGCGATGATCTATGAGAAATGGGGTGCTTACGGTAATGCTGAGCGTCGTACACAGCACTGGCGCCAGCAGGTTCTTCCGGTAGGTGACGCGATGTCAGATACATGGCAGTGGGTTGAGTACGCTAAGCGCTTTACGGTTAAAGATCTATGGGGCGAACAAGCACCGTCTGGTCCACGTAAAAAAGCACTTCCAAGTGTTATTGCAGAAGCTAAGAAAATGGGTTACAGCGAAGATACAACGATGTATGAGATCCTGTTTGCAAATGCCGATGCGAAATCGTACAAGATCGATCAAAACGATCCGATCCAAAAAGGTTATGACAACTCTGAGTGTTCAGGTGATAGCCGTAATGTTGTCGGTTCTGACGGTAAAGTATTTAAAGGGTATGGTTTCCATATTCACAAATACCTGTTCGAAGAGTATGCAGCATTTGGCCGTGGACACGGGCATGACCTTGCACCGTTTGATGTTTACCATAAAGTTCGTGGTCTTAAATGGCCTGTTGTTGACGGTAAAGAGACTCAGTGGCGTTTCAATGCTAAGTATGATCCATACGCAGCAAAAGCAACTAAAGAGAGCGGTAATCCATTTGCATTCTACGGAACACTTGCAAAAGCACTACAGTCTGGTACCCTAACAGGTAAAGATAAAGACAGTAAGAAAGTACCTTTGCCAAACAAAGCGAAGATCTTTGCACGTCCGTACATGGATCCTCCAGAAATGCCGGATGCAGAGTACGATACATGGTTATCAACAGGGCGTGTGCTTGAGCACTGGCACTCTGGTACGATGACAATGCGTGTACCTGAGCTTTACCGTGCGGTTCCTGAAGCACTCTGTTACATGCACCCACAAGATGCAAAAGACAAAGGCCTTAAACAAGGCGGTCTTGCATGGGTTGAATCTCGTCGTGGTCGCGTAAAAGCACGTGTTGAGACACGTGGACGTAACCGACCTGCACGTGGTTTGGTGTTTGTTCCTTGGTTTGATGAGAAAGTCTTCATCAATAAAGTTTGTCTGGATGCGACATGTCCAATGTCAAAACAGACAGACTTCAAAAAATGTGCTGTAAAAATTTACAAAGCATAATTTTAAGTAAATAGAAAAAGGTAAGGGAAGTATCGTTTTGAGCGAAAACAGACCTGAAATAAAAAAGAAAAAAGAACCATTAACAGATAGACGAAAGTTTATTCTCAACATGGCACGCGGTGTTGGATTAGCAACACTGGGTGGTTTTGTATGGAGTGCCTATGTCGATGAAGGGACAGCCTCAACGCTGCTGCTTCGTCCGCCGGGGGCTCTGGCTGAGAATGACTTTCTGAAGACGTGTATTAAGTGTGGGCTTTGTGTAGAAGCCTGCCCGTTTGACACGCTCTTGCTATCTAAACCGGGTGACAATAAACCTTTGGGAACGCCATATTTTGTTCCTAGAGATGTGCCATGTTATATGTGTACGGATATTCCGTGTGTGCCTGTCTGCCCGACAGGTGCGCTTGATGAAGAGAGCGTCACAACAGATGGCGTACTAGACATCAACATTGCAGATATGGGTCTTGCCGTCATTGACGCTGAGAGCTGTATCGCATTTTGGGGTATCCAGTGTGATGCGTGTTATAGAGCATGTCCGATTCTGGGTGAAGCGATCACTATTGACTATGCAAAAAATTTGCGAACGGGTAAACATGCGTTTATGACACCGGTCGTTCATTCAGATGCATGTACGGGTTGCGGCATGTGTGAATTGGCGTGTGT
>JAUWLG010000048.1 GCA_030613795.1 Helicobacteraceae bacterium | reverse complement strand
GAGATGACTGCAGGGTGCAGCGGGTCGATCTGTCGGGAGACGATGTGGTTTAGTGAATTGACCGCCATGGAAGTGACCAAGATGGCATCTACCCCCTCATGAGGCCGTGCACCATGCGAACTCGTTCCAAAGATCTCGATTTCAAAGGTGTCTGCAGAAGCAAGCATGACCCCATACTTATACCCGATCTCTCCGGTGTTGAGGTAAGGGTAGGCATGCAGTCCAAAAATAGCTTTGACATTTTCCAAGGCCCCGTCTTCGATCATCTGAGAACTTCCGCCCTCTGTGATCTCTTCTGCCGGTTGGAAGATAAAACGTACGTTGTTGGTTAGTTGGGGTTTTATCTTCATCATGGCAAGTGCACTTCCCAGTAAAATAGCCGTATGCGAATCGTGGCCGCCGGCATGCATAATACCTGGTGTGCGTGAAGCGTAAGGTGCACCCCTCTGTTCTTCGATAGGCAGGGCGTCAATGTCAGCCCGCAATGCCACAAAAGGCTTTTTATCATCAACAATAAGCTCGGCGATAAGACCATAATGATCTTTATAGGTTGTCACCTTAAGCCCCGCTTTTTCTAAAAGAGCTTTAAGCAGTGCGGTTGTCTCTTTCTCATGGGCAGAGAGCTCTGGATGTTCATGAAGTTGGTGACGTAATTCAATAACATCATTGTTGATACTATCTATAATTGAAAAGAGTTGTTCATTCAAGGTTGACATGGATGCTCCTTTGTCAGAAGTGTCTTAGATGTGCTCTTTATTCTATTATAGAGCAGAAATTCTAAAAAAGCGAGAAAACGTTATCTGCCATTTGGTACAATACCGTTTTTATAGATAAGGACTTTAATGCGAATATTATTATTTATGACACTGTTTATAGGATCACTGTTTGCCAACGAGATAAAGTGGAACGATAGCTTTGAAGCAGCAAAAGCCAAGGCACAAAAAACGGACAAGATTATCTATGCTCTGATTACGTCTGAAACGTGTCGATGGTGCCGTAAACTTGAAGATATGACGCTCGAAGATAAAAAGGTGATCGACAATCTCAACAGCAAATACTCTGCGGTAGCTTTGACACGGGGCAAAGACACCTACCCACCCTGTCTAAAAGCACCGATGGTACCGATGAGCTACTTTTTAACACCTGAGGGAACGGTGCTTTACAGTGTCCCCGGCTATTGGAATGAAGAGGACTATCTTTCGATGATGGAAGATGTCGAACGCAAGTATAAAAAACAGAAAAGCATTAAACATCAGAAATAAAGGTAAAACAATGGAATTTGTAGCAACAACTCAGGCACCGGCAGCGATAGGCCCGTACTCACAAGCGGTAAAAGTCAATGGATTAGTATACACCTCAGGACAGATCGCACTTCGCCCTGACGGCACGATGGTAGAAGATGATGTTGTTCTTCAAACAGAGCAGGTTTTTGCAAACCTGCGCGCAGTATTGGCAGAAGCAGGTTCTTCACTGGACAGAGTTGTGAAAGTAATGGCCTTTGTCGCGGACATCAATGACTTTGTAACCGTTAATGAGATCTACGCCAATGCCTTTGGTGACCATAAACCTGCACGTTCACTGGTCGCAGCAAAGACACTTCCAAAAAATGCTTTGGTCGAGATCGAAGTCATTGCACTTTGTGATTAGTGGCCCATACTCTTAAACTTAAAGTAAACCTAAAGTTTATCTCAGTATAATTCGCCAACTTTTAATCAGGGCATGGATTTGTCCTGACAAAGACTAAAAGAGTACTTTTTTGACTCTTGGTGTCGGAGAGAGTGTAAACTCTTTCTTTACAGGCTTGACCTGATCATTGCAAATGTTAGCTTTTTTGACCTGCCTTGTGCATGTTATATAGAGTCTTGTGATGATGAGTTTAGTGCCGACACTAAGCGTTTTTAGAGGACTCTTAACTAAAACAAGGAAACATATATGTACGCAATCATTAAAAATGGTGGTAAGCAGTATAAGGTTCAAGAGGGCGATATTCTTCTTCTTGACAAAATGGACCTAGCTGCAAAAGACACTGTTGAGATCAAAGAAGTTCTAGCTGTAAACGCTGGCGAACTTGTAGTTGGAGCACCTTTCGTAGAAGGCGCTGTTGTAACTGCAGAAGTAATCAACGAAGGTCGTGACAAAAAAGTTATCATCTTCAAAAAGCGTCGTCGTAAAGACTCAAAAGTTAAACGTGGTTTCCGTCGTGATTTTACTCGCGTTCGTATCACTAAAATCGCTGCATAAGCACAATTAAGTAGGAGAAAGACATGGCACACAAAAAAGGTCAAGGTAGTACTCAGAATAATCGTGACTCAGCAGGTCGTCGATTAGGTGTTAAGAAATTCGGTGGTGAAACAGTACGCGCAGGTAACATCGTTATCCGTCAACGTGGAACTAAAGTACACCCAGGTAAAAACATGGGAATGGGTAAAGATCATACTCTTTACGCACTTGTAGATGGTGTTGTTGTTTTCGAAAGAAAAGACAAAAACCGTAAGCAAGTTTCAATCATCCCTGCTGCATAAGCATTTTTGACTCCGCTTGCGGGGTCACTTCTCTATCTTCTCAAATATTTAATACTGTATTTTTTTCATTTCAAATGTATAATGTTAAATATTTATTTGGCGACTTGATTTAGTCGTCATTCCTGCGAAGGCAGGAATCTACAAATAACTTGGTTTAATGAACTCTTGGATTCCTGCCTTCGCAGGAATGACAGGTTTCTTTGGCTCAGGTAATTAATTGATATTTTCATTTTCATCGATCCTTGTAGTAGGATCACTAAAGGACAAACCATGTTTACAGATACAGTAAAACTTACACTATCATCAGGAAGAGGCGGTCAAGGCTGTGTTGCCTTTCGTCGCGAAAAGTTTGTAACAAATGGTGGCCCAAATGGCGGGGATGGCGGTAAAGGCGGGGATGTCTATTTCCGTGTAGACAACAACACACATACACTTTCTGGTTTTAAAGGGCGTAAAAACCTAAAAGCAGAGAACGGTCGTCCGGGTGAAGGTTCACGTATGACGGGTAAGTCGGGTAAAGCTCTATATGTTATCGTACCTCCCGGAACACAGGTCATCGATAAAGAGACAGGCGAAGTCCTGTTTGACCTTCTGACTGATGGTTATGAAGTACGTTATCTTCAAGGCGGCCGTGGCGGTCTTGGTAACTTTCACTTTAAGTCATCGACTAACCAGCAGCCTCGTTATGCACAACCAGGTGAAGGTGCAGTTGAGCGCGAAGTGATCCTTGATCTTAAACTTATTGCAGATGTCGGACTTGTAGGTTTTCCAAATGTTGGTAAATCAACATTGATCTCAACGGTCTCAAATGCGCGTCCAGAAGTGGCGAACTATGAGTTTACAACACTGACACCAAAGCTTGGACAAGTTGATGTTGGCAACTATGAGTCATTTGTAATGGCAGACATTCCAGGGATTATTGGTGGTGCTTCTGACGGTAAAGGTCTTGGTTTAGAGTTCCTTCGTCACATTGAACGTACACAGACCCTTCTTTTTATGATCGACATTGCGAACTATCGTGATATGATGGAGCAGTTTGAGACACTGAAAGTCGAGCTTGAAAAATACTCTGCAAAACTGCATACCCGTTCATTCGCAATTGCACTGACACGTTCTGATGCCCTTTTACAAGAAGAAGCAGCTGAAAAGACAGAAACGTTTATCAAAGAGCTTGGTCTTGAAGTAGGTGATAAAAGCAAGTTTGGATTTGAAGATGGGTTCCCGTTTTATGAGCAAGACGACAAGGAAGGTACGGTTGCGTACGATACAACTAAACCACTTTTTGTGGCACCTATCTCTTCTGTGATGCACACCAACATTGATGGTCTGCGTTATGCACTTAACGACCTGGTTAAAAAGAACCGTTAATGAAACGTATAGTTGTTAAAGTCGGCAGTGCTGTTTTAACAGAGAACGACGGTGTCGCGCTTAAGCGTATGCAAAATCTAGTGGATTTTGTAAATGATCTATCACCGCACTATGAAGTGATTCTTGTCTCATCGGGTGCCGTTGCTGCCGGATATACAAAGTTACAGCTCGATCGCAGTCAGCTTCAAAACAAACAGGCATTAGCCTCTATTGGTCAACCGTATCTAATGAAACTTTACAACAAAAAATTTGCCAAGTATGAAAAGATCTGTTCACAAGTACTTGTTACAGCTGCCAACTTTCACAGCAGAGAGCAGGCTGATCGTATTAAAAGTACGGTTGATACATTGATAGCAAATCATGTTGTTCCTATTATTAATGAAAATGATGTCACAGCGACAGATGAACTGGTAGTAGGTGATAATGACCAACTCTCAGCCTATACGGCAAATGCGGTTGATGCTGAGATGTTGCTGATCCTTTCAGATATTGATGCCTATTATGATCATGACCCTAGAAAACACAGTGATGCCAAGATATTGAAAGAGGTTTCTGCTATCAGTGCAGAAGAGCTATCGAGAGAAGCTTCGCCACATGGTACTTTTGCGACAGGCGGTATTGTGACCAAGTTGAAGGCTGCAGACTATATGTTGAAACATGGCCGAAGTATGTTTTTGGGTTCAGGTTTTGATCTTTCTGATGCAAAAGCATATCTATTAGAAGACAGACATGAAGGCGGAACCCTTTTTAATTCAAAGGCTGATTAATGAATGTTATTTTTATGGGAACACCCGACTACGCAAGTGAGATATTAGAGACACTGGTAGCGGATAAAGCGATCAATGTGGTTGCGGTCTACACTCAGCCCGATAAACCGGTCGGCCGTAAAAAGGTGATGACACCGCCGATCACTAAAACTGTAGCCTTGCAAAACAATCTGCCAGTTTATCAGCCAACACGTCTTCGTGATGAAGAGACGGTTGCTGAACTTTTACAAATAGAGTGCGACTACATTGTTGTAGCGGCTTATGGTCAGATCTTGCCAAAAGCGGTGTTGGATCATGCTCCGTGTATTAACCTGCACGCTTCGATCTTGCCGGACTATCGTGGTGCCAGTCCTATCCAACAAGCTATCTTGAATGGTGACAAAGAGACAGGTGTCACGGCGATGTTAATGGACGTAGGTCTTGACACAGGTGATATCTTAAAAATCGAGAAGATAGCAATATCTGAGGATGAAATGGTCGCAACACTCTTTGATCGTTTGACAGAGTGTGCAACTGCACTGACTGTTGATGTATTGAAAAACTTTGATACATACACACCGGTTGCTCAAGATGATACAAAGTCAACACACTGCACTAAGATCACAAAACAAGAGGGCCTTGTCAGTTTCGATGATGCACAGGCCCTTTATAACCGTTATCGTGCTTTTACCCCTTGGCCTGGTATCTATCTTGAAAGTGGTCTCAAACTTAAAAAGATGACACTTGTCGAGTCTGATAAAGATCATAAAGCGGGTGAGATACTGGCTATTGATAAAGAGAGTATCGTTGTTGGTTGCGAAAAAGGTTCGGTCTCTATTGAACTTGTTCAACCCGTTTCTAAAAAAGAGATGAGCGTTATCGCTTATCTTAACGGTAAGAGGCTCTCTCTTGCAGATACTCTCTCTTGAGTCGGTTGACTCAACACAGCGTTATCTTTTAGATGCTCTAAAAGAGGGTACCCACACCTCTCCTATATGTATAACGGCTAAGCGACAAGAGTCCGGTCGTGGCAGCCGAGGCAACAGCTGGAGCGGTTTAGACGGGAATCTTTTTTTCTCTTTTGCTATTGCACGAGATGAACTTCCAAAAGATCTTAAATTAGAATCCTCTTCTATCTACTTTACTTATATCTTGAAAGAGCTGTTAGCCGAGACGGGCTCTTCGCTTTGGTTAAAGTGGCCCAATGATTTCTACCTAGGTGACAAGAAGATAGGCGGGGCGATCACAAACCTCTATAAAGACGAGCTGATCTGCGGTATAGGGCTTAATACAAAGGTCTCGCCAGAAGGTTTTTCAAAGCTGGATATTGAAATTGAAAATGAGACACTGTTAGAACATTACTTTGATATCTTAAAAAATCCGCCACCGTGGAAGAAGATTTTTAGTAACTATGAGGTAGAATTTGTTAAAAGCAGAAGCTACTTTACCCATAGCGGGGAAACAAAACTTTCATTAGAAAATGCAAGATTATTAGACGATGGCTCGATAGAGTGCGATGGTCAAAGGATATTTAGTTTACGATGAATGAGATTATAGTAATTGCCAACCAAAAGGGTGGTGTAGGAAAAACAACAACTGCTGTTAACCTTGCTGCCTCTTTGGCAGTTGAAGGTAAAAAAGTACTGTTAATCGATGCTGACCCCCAAGCTAATGCGACTACGTCTCTTGGTTACAGTCGTAATGATTATGAATTCAACATCTATCATGTGCTTATCGGTACAAAAAAGCTTCGTGACATCATCTTAAAATCAGAGATAGCAACACTTGACCTGGCCCCGGCTAACATTGGACTGGTCGGTGTCGAAAAAGAGTATTACGATGCGGGTAATACTAAGGGTCGCGAGCTTATTATGAAAAAAGCACTTGCTCAGGTCAAAACTACATACGATTATATTGTTATTGATTCACCTCCTGCGCTTGGGCCGATGACGATCAATGCACTTTCAGCAGCTAATTCAGTGATCATTCCGATCCAATGTGAGTTCTTTGCACTTGAGGGCTTGGCGCAACTGTTAAATACAGTACGCTTGATTCGTAAGACGATCAACCCGCATTTGGAGATCAAAGGTTTCCTGCCGACAATGTACAGTGCCCAGAACAACCTCTCTAAACAGGTCTTTGCCGACCTGCGTCAACACTTTGATAATAAACTTTTTAAAGATATGGATGAAGAGCTGATTGTGATCCCACGTAATGTACGTTTGGCTGAAAGTCCAAGTTTTGGAAAGCCTGCACTTTTATATGATGCAAAATCGAGTGGATCGATCGCTTATCAAAGCCTAGCACAAGCTATTATTGCGTAAGAGGATAGAGCAGTGGCAAAAAATAAAGCAAAATCATTAGGCCGCGGCCTTGGTGAACTTCTGGGTGAGATCGAAGAGGCGTATGACAGTGAAGTACCTACTTCAGAATCCGTAGTTGAACTTCCTCTCTCTCAGATCAAAGCAAACCCTTATCAACCGCGCAAACACTTTGATGAACGTTCTTTAGCTGAACTTGCTGATTCTATCAAAATATATGGTCTTATCCAACCCGTTGTTGTTGTTGAAGATATAGATGGCTACATCTTGGTTGCGGGTGAGCGTCGTCTTCGTGCAAGCAAGATCGCAAAAATCAAAACTATTCGTGCGGTGATCGCACATATAGATGAAGAGAAGATGCGTCAACAGGCACTTATTGAGAATATTCAACGTGACGAACTTAACATTGTTGACTTGGCACGCGCTTATGGTGAGCTGCTTGAAGTTCATGGTATCACTCACGATGAACTCTCTACAATGGTACACAAGTCCCGTGCGCACATCACAAACACACTTCGTCTTTTACAGCTTTCTAAAAAGACATTGAATGCCCTTAAAGAGGCTAAGATAACAGCGGGACATGCCAAGGTCTTGGTAGGTCTGAGTGATAAAGAGCAGGCAACGCTAGTTGCTTCTATTGTCGGTCAAAAACTGACGGTTCGTGAAGTTGAAGCGATGACGAAGTCCATGAAAAACAGTGACGCGCCAATTGCAAAAAAAGTGCAAAAAGAGAGTTTTGACTTTGGTGCATTGAAAAGCCGTTTTAATGACCTTGGGTTCAACGTCAAAACTAAATCCAATGAGATCACACTCTCTTTTAAGAATGAAGCAGAGATCGAAAAACTTCTTGAAAGACTTTACTAGTCAACTATACTTATCTAAGTCACTTTTGTTTCCTACTCCGTCATTCCTGTGAAGACAGGAATCTACAAACTTATTAGTCTCCTCAATTTTTTAACAATTGGAACTTTATTGGCTACACTCTTTCCTTTTTGTTTCGGCAAAAAGGAAACGAAAAACCGCTCGCGACGGCTTCAAGCTCGACAGCTGTCGAGTACCTTCCTTCCACTCATTCACTCCCTAAAAACCCCTAACTCGCTACGCTCAGACAAAGTGGTTTTCTTAACGGTCCCTCTCTCCCTTCAGTCAGTTGCCACGTTAAAAAAAGCTGAAATCAAATGATTTATTCATCCTTTTCCTTCTTCCA
>JAUWLG010000211.1 GCA_030613795.1 Helicobacteraceae bacterium | reverse complement strand
TCGTTGATGATGATGCCGTGCCCTTTAGCGATGACCAGGGTGTTTGCTGTTCCAAGGTCGATTGCGAGGTCATTAGAAAAAAGACCGATGAGTTTGTTAAATAACATTTATTATATTCCTATGCGCTTTTTTGTTTGCTTTTTTTAATATAGAGAGGCTCTTCGCCGTTTTCGATAACGTCTTTTGTGACAACTACTTCATAACCGCTGTATTCAGGAAGGGTGTACATGATATCGATCATACTCTCTTCCATAATAGCGCGGATCCCGCGGGCACCTGTTTTACGTGATATTGCTTTTGCCGCAACGGCAAGAAGTGCATCTTCTTCAAAGGTAAGCTCTACGTCATCGATCGCAAAAAGTTTTTTATACTGCTTAACCAGTGAGTTTTTCGGCTCTGTCAAGATACGGACCATGTCCTCTTCTTTGATCTCGTTGAGTGAAGCGATGATCGGAAGACGACCGATAAGCTCCGGAATCAGACCATAGTGGACCAAGTCGTCTGGTTCGACCATATCAAGAGTAGGTTTCTGCTCATCTTTAGATTTTTTCTCTTGGCCAAATCCAAGTATGTTCTCACCCTGTTTGCGTTTCAAGATATCTTGCATGCCGTCAAAGGCACCGCCACAGATAAACAAAATACCAGAAGTATCGATCTGGATGAACTCCTGGTTAGGGTGTTTACGACCCCCTTTTGGCGGAAGGTTGACCTGGGCACCTTCTACGATCTTAAGCAGGGCCTGTTGAACGCCTTCGCCTGAAACATCACGGGTAATTGAGCGGTTTTCACTCATACGGGCGATCTTGTCGATTTCATCAATAAAGACGATCCCTTGCTGGGCACGTTCAACATCACCATCAGCAGCTTGGAGAAGCTTGGTCAAAATGTTTTCGACATCTTCACCCACATAACCCGCTTCTGTTAGTGAAGTCGCATCAGCGATAGCAATAGGGACGTTCAGAACACGGGCAATGGTCTGTGCCATCAAGGTCTTACCAGAACCGGTTGGCCCGATAAGTAAGATGTTGGACTTAGCAATCTCAGTGTCGTCATCTTCTACAAGTGTTGTTTTAAAGATACGTTTGTAGTGGTTGTAAACGGCAACAGAAAGCAGTTTTCTAGCATTTTCTTGACCGATGATATACTCACCCAAAAAGGCATTGAGCTCTTTTGGTGTCATAAGCTCGGTCGTCGCATCGACTATAGCTTGCTGTTTATCTGTTACTTCTCCATGGTTGTCACCAAACATGATCTTGTACGCTGAATAGACACAGTTTTTGCAGATATAGACGCTGTTACCGGCGATTAGAGGATTCTCTTCACTCTCTTGGGCGTTACAGAAACTACAGTGGCGTTGCTCACTCATATGTTTTTCCTCTCAAACGGAATTCCGCGTTTTGTGTTGCTAATAAACTCACAAAGGTTTTTTACATAGCTATTGTCCGTTGATTCAAGAAGTTCAGTTGCAACATCCTGGAGTGGGCGACCAAGTTCAAATAGCTCTTTATATGCTGATTTAAGGGCATTGATGTCCTTACGTTCAGCATGACGGCGAAGGCCTGTAAGGTTAAGCCCTCTCAATGTCGCACGGTTGCCTTCTGCCATACAGTAAGGGGGTACGTCCTGCGAAAGTGCAGATGCTCCGCCGACCATAGCAAAGTCACCGATCTTGACAAACTGGTGTATCGGGGTCATTCCGCCGATAACTGCATTGTTACCCATCTCAACATGGCCGGCAAGTGTAGCACAGTTGGCCAGGATACAGTTGTTACCGATGATGACATCATGACCAAGGTGAACGTAACCCATAAAGAGGTTGTTGTTACCCACTTTAGTGATAGCACCACCACCTTCAGTGCCGGGGTTAAAGAGGGTAAATTCACGAATGGTGTTGTTGTCACCGATAACAAGTTCAACATCTTCACCACTGAACTTTAGATCCTGAGGGATAGATCCAAGAACAGCATGTGAAAAGATACGGTTATTTTTGCCAATGGTCGTTTTGCCGTAGATACAAGCACCGTGTGCGATAGTTGTGCCGTCGCCGATCGTTGTCTCACCAGAGATGAAACAGTGCGGGGCGATCTCGACATTTTCACCGATAACAGCGCCATCTTCGATAATGGCTAAAGGAGAAATCATACTCACATCAGACCTTATTTATCGACTACCATAGCTTTTAGTTCAGCTTGAGAGACAAGTTGATCATCAACATATGCTTTACCATCTAACATCCAGATAGCACCTTTACGTTTAATAACACTGACACGGTACTCTAAACGGTCACCAGGACGAACAGGCTTACGGAATTTTGCTTTGTCGATACTCATGAAGTAAACAACTTTGTTTTTGACCTCTTCTTTAGTCAGGTCCATACTCTGAAAAGCCAAAAGACCGCCGGCTTGTGCAAGACCTTCCAAGATCATAACACCAGGGTAGATAGGGTGACCCGGAAAGTGCCCTTGGAAAGCAGGTTCACTGATACTTACATTTTTAAATGAAACAATATTTTCACCTTTGTCAAGTGAAACAACTCTATCTACGAGTAAAAATGGGTAACGGTGAGGTAAGATCTCTTGAATTTCAACGACGTCCATAAGCATATAAAACCTTTTGTATCGGCACGGCTGCAATGTTTATTGCAGAACTATATGCCAGTAAAATTAATGGCTTATTTTATCCAAAAGTCTGTTAAGAGAGTATTATCACCTGAAATAGGTACTTTAGGGGGTGTGATACTTTAGAGTTGGATTAAGATCTCTTTAGTATCATCATAGGTTTTGGCATCAAGGTTTAGGGTAAGTTTACCTTCGATGATCTTGTCGACTACAATAATAGGTGAGAGGCTGTAGCTTATTGGTAGTAGTCGATGGCGCAGTTCCAGTTCAGTCTCTACACTTGGTGTAGTGAAAATAAGTTCATTGATCGTTTTAAAATGGGTGTTCGCAAGTGTATTGTAATGTCCAAGTGTGATAAAACAGACCTCTTCACGATTCATATAATGTACATTGTCAATACTGTATTCGACCTTGCCTTGGGCACGTTTTCGTGGCAGGTAAGAGTAGGCAAGGGCGTGAGCAGGAATGACCTGTGTCTTGCCTTTGAGCAGCTTGCATGAGAATTGACGGTAGTTGAGGAATTTTTGGCGGATGATCTTGTAGTCAATACCCTCATCTTCGAGCTGCATCCGTTTTTCATACATCTCTAAACGCTCTTCAATAGAGGCAGGCAAGATTGTGTTGGCAATAGGAGAAAACATCTCATCCATAAGCTTCTCTTGCTGGTCGCGCTGCATGGTAAGACCATAGATACAGCCGCAGTAGTCTTGACGGTAAAGCTGCTCCTCTTTTGTGACACGGCTCTGGTCTTGTGTACCGCCATCAGCGCGGTAGTCAACGGCGATAAACTCAACACCGTTTTTTTCATAAAAAGCATCACCCACGCGTTTGAGTTGTTCTTGCGACTTGAGAGGGGAGACTAAAAGGGTAGTGGTGATCTTCTTTTCGCCAAGTTCAAGTGCCTTTTCCGCACTGACACTAAAACGTTTGTCGAAACAGACCTCACACCGGGTCCCTTTTTCCGGCTCGTTCTCAAGCCCACGAACGGCGTCCATCCAGTTCTCAAAGTCATACTCACCTTCAAGCAGCTCGATGCCAAGTTTTTTACAGCTTCTTTGAACATCCAAATAGCGGAGTTTGTACT
>JAUWLG010000055.1 GCA_030613795.1 Helicobacteraceae bacterium | reverse complement strand
ATTTGCCTTTTCATCTATCACGTATGTACTAAACTTTGACTACAGTTATGCCTTTATACTCACCTTCATAGTCGCTGTGTTTTCAAGTATTAGAATGGAAAATATCGTACATAGATATACACAGTTAAGGCTTTCAACACTAGCTTGCTAAAGTAGCCATCACCTTATTAAAAGGTGGTGCACAACCCTCTTCTTTCTCACTATAAAGCGCATTCGATAGTACTTTTTTCTGCTCTTGCAGAGCCAAGATCTTCTCTTCGACCGACTCTTCGATAATGAGTTTGTAGACAAAGACAGGTTTATTCTGCCCTATGCGGTAGGCTCTGTCGGTCGTCTGGTCTTCGGCGGCAGGGTACCACCACGGATCGTAGTGAATGACGGTGTCGGCTATTGAAACCAAAATAATCTATCTATTTTTTTGATTTCCCAAATACTTACCATTCTATCAACAGTAACAAATTGAGTTGGGCAAAAAATAGGGTCAGGGTCTTCAATCTTCAAATTTCACAAATGTTTTTTTATTTATCACATTCGCGTAATTCGTTGATAAAAAATTTGGTCAAACGACTTGCGCGGTGTCCTGGCATTTTGGGCAAGCGCTGCAGCCGTAAAGCTTGCTGCCCCTTATTTATTGCAGTGAACAGCTCGTATTAGGAAATTATGGCATAATAGTTCATTAACGCTTCGGCCGATCTTCAGGCGACTGTGAAAGGGATGATGGGCTCCATCTTCAACAAGGGGTAAAACCCCTTTTTCCCTATGATCTTCAACCTTCGTTGCGAGATATCCCCTTTTCGGCGGACGATATCTTCTTGGAGTACTGCAGCAGTATTTCGATCTCCTCTTTATTCATTGTCTCTCGCTCCTGCAGCTCTTTAGCGAGGAGGATGAGTTCCTCTTTGTGTGCATTCAGCAGCCTGGTCACCTCCTCCTCTTTTTGGGTGATGAGCTTTCTCACTTCGTCATCGATCAGCTTGGCCGTGGCTTCGCTGAAGTTTTTGGGCATGGCCATCTCCCGTCCCAAAAAGACATGTTCCTCTCCCCGTTTGTAATGGACCGGACCGATCTCATCACTCATGCCCCATTGGCAGACCATATGGACGGCCAGTGCGGTAGCCTCTTCGAGGTCGTTTGCCGCCCCTGAAGAGAGCTCATCGAGCAGGATCTGTTCGGAGACCCTGCCTCCGAGCATAACGCCGATCTTGTCCAAGAGGTACGATTGCGGGAAGTTCCTCCTGTCTTTTTTGGGGAGCTGTTCCGTAGCACCCAGCGCCCATCCCCGGGGAATGATGCTGACCTTTTCCAGCGGATCGGCATGTTTGAGCAGCAGAGCGGTCAGGGCGTGCCCCGCTTCATGGACGGCGACTCTTTTTTTGTCTTTTTCGTCCATGGCAAACTCCTGTTCGATTCCCATCAAAATACGTTCGCGGGCATAGAGGAGGTCATCTTGCGCCACCTCCTCCTTTTTCTGCCTGGCGGCATACATGGCCGCTTCATTGACAAGGTTTTTAAGATCGGCTCCGTTGAATCCCACTGTCAGCTTCGCCAGCTTGGCAAGATCGACAGAGGCCTCTATTCGGACCTTTTTCACGTGGATCTGCAGGATCTTCTCTCTGGCCTCTTTCGAAGGCATTGCCAGGATGATCTTGCGATCAAATCTTCCCGGACGGAGCAGTGCAGGATCGAGTATGTCCGGACGGTTGGTAGCCGCCAGGACGACCACCTGCTCGTTGGGCTCAAAGCCATCGAGCTCCGACAGGATCTGGTTGAGGGTCTGCTCCTTTTCATCATAACCGCCACCGATTCCGGCGCCGCGCGCCCTGCCTATGGAGTCGATCTCATCGATAAAAAGGATGGCAGGTGCCTCCTTCTTTGCAGATTCGAACAAGTCACGCACCCTAGAAGCGCCTACCCCGACAAACACCTCCACGAACTCGGAACCGCTGACGCTGAAAAAGGGGACGTCCGCCTCCCCGGCGACTGCTTTGGCCAGAAGCGTCTTTCCTGTACCCGGGGGACCCATCAGAAGGATGCCTTTGGGGATCTGGGCCCCGATCTGTTCATACCGTTCGGGGTTTTTCAAAAAGTCCACGACTTCGGCCAGCTCTTTTTTCGCGTTCTCCAGCCCCGCCACGTCATCGTATCCGATGGAGCTTCGCCCCTTTTCGTATTTTTTGGCGGTTGATTTAGTAAAGTTGAAAAGTCCTCCCTGCACATTGTCCATCTGCTGTCTCATTCTGGTGGCAAAGAAAAAGATGAGCCAAAGAAACAGCAGCCATGGGAGCATTGAAATGAGGGCAATCCAAAAAGCGGACTCTTTCTGGGATTTTACGCGGATCTCCACTTGATTTTTTTCCAGGAGGGCAAAGAACGCTTTGTCTTGAAACGGCGGGAGTACGGTCCTGAAATAGCGCGCCTTCTGCCCCGGTGCTACCCTGACGACGGCAGTCACCTGGTCCTTGTCTATCGTTATCTCTTTGATCATCCCCTGCTCGATCTTTGTTTTGAAACTGTTGTATGAAAGCGTTTCGATCTCTTTCAGTTCGCCAAAAAAGTTATAGAGGAGTAGGACTGTCGCAACCAGGAAGAAGACCCAAAAAAGATTGGACCACGGATTTTTTTTCGGAGTATCGGGCAATGGGGGTTTATTCAGAGACATACACGATCCTTTTTTTGATTATAACTTTTTTTGACATGATCGGGTAACGAGTTCTATTGTAATAGCCGATTTAATCACAAAATCTTTTTAGGGGCGCCCTTCATAATTACACCCCAGGGGCAACATTACCATTTTTATCTCGTTCCCAAGTTATACTTGGGAGAGCATACATAAATTTCAAATTCTTTCAATTTTGATACAGGTGTTACATCTTCAATCTTGAACCCTTATATTTGAAGATTGAAGACCTGACCCCTATTTCCCCTTATTTATTGCAATGCAACATCTCGTATTAGGAAATTATGGCATAATAGTTCATTAACGCTATAAGAAGTGATGATGAACCCATTTACCCCTTCGTATCTGAAACTGCTCGAGAATAGCACACTGGAAAAACGGGCCAAAAAGGCGCATGCCCTGCTCGAAGCATGCCACGGCTGCGCAAACCATTGCGGGGTCAACAGGCTGCAAGGGGAGCTTGGCGTCTGCAGGACAGGACCCGGCATCCCGATAGCGAGCTACGGCCCGCACCACGGCGAAGAGGATGTGCTGCGCGGCTGGAACGGTTCGGGGACCATCTTTTTCGCCCGCTGCAATCTGCAGTGCCGGTACTGCCAGAATTATGAGATCAGCCAGGCGGAGAGGTGCCCGGAGTCCACTCCCGAAGAGCTCGCCGAGATCATGCTCGCACTCCAGCGTCGGGGGTGCCACACCATCAACCTCGTCTCCCCGAGCCATATTGTCCCCCAGATCATCGAATCGGTCGCCATCGCGGCGAAAAAGGGGCTTCGTCTTCCCCTCGTCTACAACACGGGCGGCTACGACTCTCTTGAGGCATTGGAACTGCTTGATGGGATCATCGACATCTATATGCCTGACATGAAATACAGCAGTGAAGAAAACGGCCGAAGATACTCCGGAGTCAAGGAGTACCCCCGCGTCAACATGAGGGCCATCAAAGCGATGCACGCCCAGGTGGGCGACCTCGTTCTCGACGAGAAGGGCCTTGCCGTGCGCGGGCTTCTGGTGCGCCATCTCGTTCTGCCCAACGGCATCGCCGGAAGCCGGGAGATCATCCGGTTTCTCGCCGAAGAGATCTCCAAAGCGACCTACCTCAACATCATGGACCAGTACTTCCCTGCCTACAGGGCGTCCGAATTCCCCGAACTCTCAAGGCGTATCACAAAGCAGGAGTACGAAGAGGCCGTAAAGATGGCCAAAGATGCGGGGCTGTGGCGTCTCGACAGAGCAGTCTGATGGAGTACAGAAAAGTACACCCCCTGGAAGATCTCAGCTTTCAGGAGATGACCGGCATCCAGAACAGGCTTCGCCCCCAAATAAGCGATACTCCGCTTGTCAAAGAGCCCCGTTTCGTCAGCGGCGTCGATATCGGCTACGACACTTCCCGCAAAAGAGGGGTCGCCGTCATCGTCACGCTGGATTTCAAAAGCATGGAGGTCGTCGACACCGTCTATGCCGTCGGCGATACAGCGCTCGCTTACCGCCCAGGCTACCTCGCCTTTCGGGAGCTTCCTCTTTTTTTGAAAGCCTGGGAGAAGCTCGAAACCGACACCGACCTTCTCTTTTTCGACGGCCACGGGCGGATCCACCCCAGGCGCATGGGGCTGGCTACCCATGCCGGCTTTTTTGTCGACAGACCGACGATCGGCATAGCGAAAAACCCCTTTTTCGGAAGATACGAGGAGCCGGAAAACGTGCCCGGAAGCTACCGCTACGTCTACGACAAGGAGGAGAAGATCGGGGCCGTATTGCGCTCAAAGACCGGCACGAAACCGATCTTCGTCTCCGCGGGAAACCATATTACGCTTGAGGATTCCCTCAGGATCACCCTGCACTTTGTCAGCGGGGAGTACAAAATACCGATGCCAACACGGCTGGCGGACAGCTATGCGAAACAACTTCGCGGTGAGTCCTGAGCAGTATACCACCCTGTTCGCTGCCGCATCTCGGACAAATGTTGTGATGTATTTTCTCTTTGATGATGTCCTTTTTCTATACAAACTAGAAAAAGTGTATTTTCATCACCTAACACGTATTTCTAAGATACAAATACTGCACGACAGCACCAAAAAAGAGTTCTTTCCCTATTTAGTCAAGTTAAAAAACTGCCAAGTGCGTGGAATGTTCGAAAATGCCCGTTCGGCATAAAAAGAACTAAAGACTTTACTAGATAATTTGTGCAGTATGCCTACATTTAGGATAATTGCTACAGCCATAAAACTCATTGCCTCTGTTTACACCTTGTTTGGCAACACGCAAGACCAGTTCATTTCCACATTTTGGGCATAAGTTCCGATTCACTTTTTTTTCAACAATCTGTTCAACATGTTTGACATGCTCTCTATGTGTTTTCAGCGTTCGTGACAACCTACCTGCCTCTATCATCGACACAATATTCTTTACCTCTTCTTTAGACAAGATCTTCTCTGTTTTAGATTTGATGTATGTTATAAAGGCGCCGTCTTTAGTAACATTTTTAGGCATATCCATCTTAAAAGTACTGTCGCCAACAAAAGTAACAACTGAGAACACTTTACTATCGTCAATGCCCAGTATGGACTCTATAGTTTTTGTGTGTTTATAGTTTTGATGTAATGGATTTTGAAACGTGCTCTTGTGTTTATAAATACTTTGAGTCCAAGTCTTCCCATTTTCACTGCCGAAAATCCACCCTTTCATGTTCTTTGTCTCAATGACAAAGAGACCAAACTCTGACACAACAATATGGTCTATCTGTGTCGTCCCATCTTCTATCGGAAGTGTCACATTTTTAATAAGGTGATATTTCTGTTTATCCAGCCTAACGTTGACAGCAAAGTTGACAAGCATCTCACCTAGTAGACCTTTACCGAAAGGTGATTTGAAAAAAAGTATGATTAAAGCAATAGGTATGATGTACCAAATTTGAGCTACTGAAGAGAAGACTGAAGATATTAGTGCTGATGGGTCAATCATCTGTATTTATTCCTTTTAACATTTGTCGTGAGCGATAATTTTCCCGTAGGGTAAATTATTGCGTTCCTCATAATAGTTTGCTATTATAATATCTCGTGAACCTCATAACGCTGCTTCTCACTCTTTTCAAACACCCAACGCTTCGTACTTAAGTTCTCTAAAAAAGTCTTATCATGGGTAATGAACACCAAGGCCCCTTCATACTCTTTTAAAGAAGCCTCCAAAGACTCAATGGAGTCCAAATCCATATGGTTAGTCGGCTCATCCAATATAATGAGTGAAGGGTGTTTTAACAGCCCTCGCGCGATTAAGAGCTTCCTTACTTCTCCCGGGCTCGGGACAGTGCTTTGCAGCAGTGCTTTGGCATCGGAACCCAGCCGCTGAACGAGTGTAAAGAGTTCGCCTTTCTCTTCACTGGCTAGTTCACTGACCTCCTCAAAGAGTTTTTCGGCTTCTATGTCGGTGATCTCTTGAGGGATATAGAGGTATGCATGTTGGAAATCCACCTTCTCCACAAAATAGCGAATAAAACTGCTCTTGCCCACTCCATTCTCCCCGCTGATACCGACTTTTTCACCTACATCTATTGACAGCCTTGGAAAACAGAGTTCTGTTGTCTCAAAGAGTTGGATGCAGGATTTTTCTACCGCTATCGGGAAATTGTGTTTGGCGATTTTTCCATCAAAGCTGATACCGGTTGCATACTCTTTTGAGAGCGTCCCCATGTTTTCACTCAAGTGACGCTGTTTGGTAATGGTGTTCTGCAGAATCTGCCCGTCCTTTTTGTCTTTACCTGTAAAAATAGCGCCATTGATCTTCTCTTTCTCTGAGCTGTCATGTCTACCGACTTTTTTCTTCGAGAACCGCTTTTTAGCCAGGGAGACTTTCTCTCTTTGGACCTGAATGTCCCTACCTAGCTTTTTCATCTCATGTTCCTGCTCACTGAGCACTTTTTTCTTGTGAGAAAGCGTCTGACTGTAGGCCTCTTGTGCCAAAGAAAATTTCGATCTGTATTTTAATACTTCACCGGCTTTGATCATAATCGTCTGTTGAGAGAGTACATCGAGCAGTGCTCTGTCATGACTCACCAGAATACCGATACCCTTATAACTTTTGAGCCCTCTATAACAATGGCTTGCGATTTCTGGTCAAGGTGGTTCGTCGGTTCATCCACCATCAGTACATCACTGTGACTAGAGAGGGCAACCGCCAGCTGCAGACGTTTACGCTCACCATGACTCAGCACATCCCACGCACCGAACCACTCATCTTCGATGCCTAACAGGTCTCTGATCTTAAACGCCTCTTTGGTATAGGTACTCATAAACTCTTCAAGCTCTGTAGGCGCAAACTCTGTACTCTGCGCACAATAGACCACCAGATCATTACCGGTGATCATCCCTTTTTCGCTTTTAAGCTCTTTTAAGATCAGTTTTAACAGCGTACTCTTCCCTGAACCGTTGACACCTGTTATGGCACTCCAACCCTCTTCAATGTCTAAGTTGATAGCATTAAAGATAGGTTCTGCGGCACTGGGATACTTGTACGATAGATCTCTTATTTTTAAGCTATTCATAACTTTATTGGAGCGAAATCTTCTCTAATTGTATTTTCAAAAGCGATCATCTCATCTTTATCAAAGTGACCATCATCAAAAAGTTTTTGAAAGTATTCATCCATTGATTTTTGAAACTG
>JAUWLG010000028.1 GCA_030613795.1 Helicobacteraceae bacterium | reverse complement strand
TGAGGTAGATGCTGTACAGCTTGAAAAAGATATCTGCTCTTTTGTGCAACAGTTGGCAGATGCCGGGCTCGTTAAAATATAAGTATAATTTATGAAGACCTATCTTATTACTGATCCAAAGTTTTATTCTAAAGATGTCTCTGGATTTTCTGAAAATCTAGAGAACGCTCTGACAAAACATGAACCAGACTTTGCCCTCTACCGCGACAAAAACAATCCAAAATATACTGACATGGCAGAGCAATTTTTAGAGGTCTGTTCACAGTTTGACAACACAAAAGCCTTACTTCATGGCGATGTTGAATTAGCTGCAGGATTAAATGCTTATGGTGTGCATCTGACTTCACAGCAGTTCGATGAGATAGAAAAAGCGAAAAGCCTAGGTCTCTTTACTATTATCTCTTGTCACAGTGAAAAAGAGATCTTAGAAGCGCAAAAAAGAGGGGCTGATGCAGTGACGTATAGCCCCATCTTTAGCACGCCGGACAAGGGTGAGCCCAAGGGTTTAGAGGATTTAAATGAAAGAGTGGCTAAAATAAGCTTTCCTATTATCGCGCTCGGTGGGATCACCACGTTAGAGCAGGTAAAAGCGGTTGAGAAGACAGGCTGTTTTGGCTTTGCTTCGATCCGCTATTTTGTAGAAAACTAAAACAGTTTTTGACTTTTTATACCTTAGTCGTCATTCTGAACTTGATTCAGAATCCATGGTGCGTCTAGAAGGTGTAGATTCCGGATCAAGTCCGGAATGACGAGAAGTTTTACTGTCTCGATAATTAAAATAATATTTTTTAGTGGTTGTAAAAATCACAAACAAGGAACCCAATGTTTGAAGTCGTAATCGGCCTTGAAGTCCATACCCAACTTAACACTGAGACAAAACTATTTTGTTCATGCCCAACGAGCTTTAATGATCGTCCTAACGTTAACACTTGCCCGACTTGTTTGGCACTGCCGGGTGCTCTTCCTGTACTTAACAAAAGTGTTTTAGAGAAGTCTATTATGCTTGGAACGGCGATCGGTGCGACAGTCAACCGTACTTCGTTTTTTGACCGTAAGTCTTACTTCTATCCGGACAGCCCTACGGCGTATCAGATCACTCAACTTTATACCCCTGTAGTTGAACACGGTACGCTTGACATCGACTTTGAAGATGGCTCTAGCAAGACGATCCGTATTAACCGTGCGCACATCGAAGCGGATGCGGGTAAAAATATCCATGACGGCTCTATCTCGAAAGTGGATTTGAACCGTGCGGGTACACCGCTGCTTGAGATCGTCTCTGAACCGGACATGCGTTCAGCTGAGGAAGCAGTACTTTATGTGAAGAAACTTCACTCTATCGTGCGTTACCTGGATATCTCTAATGCGAACATGCAAGAGGGATCATTCCGTGTTGACGTCAATGTCTCTATTCGTCCTAAAGGTGATGAGAAACTTTACACACGTGTAGAGATCAAAAACATCAACAGCTTCCGTTTTATCCAAAAAGCGATCGAGATCGAAGTACAGCGTCAGACTGAGGCGTGGGAAGACGGTGTTTACGATGAAGAGATTCGCCAAGAGACGCGTCTTTTTGACCAGGTCAAGCAAGAGACCCGTTCTATGCGTGGTAAAGAGGAAGCGGCTGATTATCGTTACTTCCCGGAGCCTGACCTGCTTAAAGCGGTGATCCCGGATGACATGTTCGCGACATACTCTGACATCCCTGAGTTACCGGATGAGAAAAAAGCTCGTTTGGTCTCTGAGTACGGCATGCGTGAGTATGATGCAGCGGTTATTACCTCTGAGCTTGAGACGGCACACTTCTTTGAGGCAATGCTGGCTGAAGGCATCAGCGCCAAAAATGCAGTCACATGGCTAACTGTAGAGCTTCAAGGGCGTCTTAAAGGCGGTATGACGATCCCAACGTCGCCTGTTGATGCCAAGACGCTTGGAACGCTTGTAAAACGCATTGAAGACAAGACCATCAGTGGTAAAGCGGCTAAAGAGGTACTTGACTACCTGATGAGCAATGAGAGTGATGTTGATGCTGCAATCGATAAACTAGGTCTTAAACAGATGAATGACACCGGTGCACTTGAGAAGATCATTGACGAGGTCATTGCGGCCAATGGCGATAAAGTCGAACAATACAAAGGCGGTAAAGATAAACTCTTTGGCTTCTTTGTCGGTCAGACGATGAAAGCGAGTAAGGGTACAGCCAACCCGCAAACCGTTAACGAGATGCTCAAAGCAAAACTAGGTTAAAGGCTTGACATTGGATGAAGAGAAAAAAGCGTCTCAAAATCCCTCTTCAACATCGTCGCAATATAGATCACCGGGGCTTTTTTCAAGGCTGCTGGTCGATGGCGCGTACGCTTTAAAAACATCACCGCGATATAAAGCGACAAAACACTTCTTTTATAATCTTTTAGAAAACAGTTCCTATCCCTATAAACGTTATTTTGATCTTATGATGATGGTGCTGATCTTTTCAAGTGTCATTATCCTGATCCGTGATGTACGTCATGAGACCCATGATTTTTTAGCACTGTTTAATGACTACATCATCTCATTTATCTTTTTGGTCGAGTACCTGTTTCGTTTTTGGGTGATCAGCGATTCATCCGGTATGATGATCAAACAGTATGAAAAAGATGAGCTTCTGCAGCGTCGTTTTCGTGTCGGACATGCACTCTTTAAGGTCTTTTTAGCCAAATGGAACCATGTTCGCTCCCCGGCAGCGATCATCGATCTTCTGGCGATTATGCCATTTTTCCATGAGTTAAGACTGCTGCGTCTGTTTATTTTGTTTCGTGTCTTTAAGATCTTCCGCTACACCCAGAATATGCAGTACTTTGGTTATGTCCTTTCGCACAAGAAGTTTGAGCTACTCACCCTTTTAACCTTTGCCAGTGTTATTGTTTTTGTTGCGTCGGTGCTTATCTACGTGATGGAAGCTAATAATCCAGATTCACCTATCAATACGCTTTTTGATGCTTTGTACTGGTCTATCGTAACCATCTCAACAGTTGGTTATGGCGATGTGACACCGACGACGCAAGAGGGAAGAATGGTCGCTATTCTTGTCATTATCGCAGGTATTGCGGTGATCTCTTTTGCTACTTCGATTGTCGTGACCGCCTTTACGGAAAAACTTGACGACATCCGTGAGAACAAGATGCTTTCAGATATTAAAGGACTCAAGCACTTTTATCTGATCTGCGGTTATGGGATTGTGGCGAAGCAGACCGCTTCTAAACTGCGCCGAAGCGGTAGAACTGTGGTGGTGTTAGATACAGATTATGATCGCATCAAAGAGGCTAAAGAGAATCAGCTTTATGCTCTGCAGCTTGATCCGGCATCACTCTCCTCTTATCAGAGTATGGGGATCGATTTTGCAAAGCAGGTTATCGCGGTTATCTTGCTTCGTGACAGTGATATCTTAAATGTCTATACCACGCTGACCTTGCGTTCGATCGACCACCGTATTAATGTTCTCTCACTGCTTCATGAAAAAAAGAACCGTCGTAAGCTGCGTCTTGCCGGGGTGAATCATATCGTCTATTCACAGGAGTTGATCGGTCTTCTCTCTAAAGAGTACAGCGGCAGGCCGGTTGCTTTTGAGACGATGAGTATGCTGCGTGCAGAAGAGGCGGGTGCGGCGATGGAAGAGATCGTTGTAGATGAACGTATAGCGAGTAACTTCAAGAATGTCGGTGATCTTCATATTCGCAGACACCGTCTGCTGCTGATCGGGCTCTCTAAACTGAGTGTTGAAGAGTTTATCTTTAATCCTTCACCGGAGACGGTGATAGAGAAGGGTGATATTATGATCATTATCGGTGAACACTCGATGATAAACGAGTTTAGACTTTTTAGTCATAAGAGGTTGAGATGAAGACATTAGACGTTGTCGTATTTGGCTATGCAGAGTTTGCGAAAGAGATCGTCGATCAGGTCAATGAGGCTTATCGAAGTGTTAAGGTCTATGCTCTTGATGAAGAGACAGTGTCAGAGGCTGTTAAAGAGGGTTTTGAGGCTGAACTGTTCGATCTTGATGACAACTGGGAGGCCTTTGAACATTATAATATGCAAGAGACGCTTTTTATCTGCGCCTTGGAGGATGATGCTGAAAATGTCTATTTGACTATTGGCCTGCGTGACGGTTTGCAAGATGCCAGATTGATCGCACTGGCGTCAACACAGGAACATGCTTCCAAACTGCATCTTGCCGGCGCAAACAAGGTGATCTCCAAGCTTCAGGCAACAGCGGACATCATCATCGAGGTACTTGAAAAACCGATCGTCACACACATTATGCAAGAGATACTGCAAGAAGAGACCGCCCTGAAAACGGTACAGATCACGCTCGAAGAGGGCTCTCCTCTGATAGGGGAGTCGCTGCACAGTGTCTCGATCAAAGAAGAACGAGAGCTTATAATTTTAGCTGTGGTGGATGCAACGATGCAGACCTCTTTTGTCTTTACTTCAAAGGGGTATAGACATCGGCTTGAGGTGGGGGATATTTTAGTTGTAATCGGTTATGATGAGGCCATTGAGAGTTTTAGAGGGAGAGTTCAGTGAAGAAGATAGGTGTTATCGGAGCGGGTAAATGGGGACAGGCACTGGCATTTGCTTTTCGCCAAAATCCGGATAATGAGGTCTATATCACTTCGCGGACTAAACGCGATATCGAAAACTTTGTCTCACTCGAAGAGATCTTGAAGTTAGAGTATCTTGTCATGACGATACCGGCGCAGCAGGTGGCGTGTTGGCTGGATGATAATTTTACGTACAGTGATCAAAAGATCTTGGTAGCAGCCAAAGGGATCGAAGCGTCAACGGGGCGGTTTTTAAAAGAGATATTTACTGCGCACGTTCCTCCAAAAAACCTCTCTTTTCTCTCGGGTCCCTCTTTTGCAGCTGAAGTGATGGCCGCACTTCCAGCCGCTTTGGTGATCAGCTCTGAAAACGAGGAGGTCGCTAATGCCTTTTCAAGCTATTTTCCCTCTTTTATTCGTACCTACATCTCTGAAGATGTGATGGGTGCAGAGGTGGCAGGTGCTTATAAAAATGTGATCGCAATCGCTGCGGGTATTTGCGAAGGTTTAGAGCTAGGACACAATGCGAGTGCTTCTCTTATCTCGCGCGGTCTGATCGAGATGCGCCGTTTCGGTAAGCATTATGGGGCCGAAGATGATACTTTTTTAGGTCTAAGCGGTGCCGGGGAGCTCTTTTTAACAGCATCGTCGACGATGTCACGAAACTTCCGCGTGGGACTTGGTCTGGCCGCTGGGAAATCGCAGACCGAGATACTTGAAGAGTTAGGTGAAGTGGCAGAGGGGATAGGAACAGCCTATGCCCTCAATACCATCGCCGAAGAGCGTGGGATATATCTGCCTATTGCGGCAGAGGTCTACGCTATTTTAGAGGGTAAAGAGCCACAGAAAAGCCTCAAAGATCTATTAACACGTTAAGGACAAAGATGAGTGAACAAGGGCTGCAGATAAAGAAAATAGCGACTGCTCTGATCTTAGGTATTCTTTCATTCGCATTTGTCTCCCTTTTTCTAACGTATCAGCAGTCAGCATTGGTCGGTGCACTGGTTCTGTTAGTCACACTATGGACCAATGAGGGACTTGCCCTTGGTGTTGTCTCACTTCTTCCTATTGTCCTCTTTCCCAGTTTAGGTATTTTAAGTACCAAAGCGACAACTATCAATTACGCTCACCCCATCATCTACCTCTTTTTAGGGGGATTTCTACTGGCGATCGCGGTCGAGAAGACAGGTCTGCATACCTGGATTGCCGACAAGGTCTTACAGTTTTTTCCCAACACCGCAAGAGGGATTATCTTCTCCTTGGCCATCACTTCTGGGCTGTTAAGCTCCATCCTCTCCAACACAACAACAACGCTGCTGCTTATCTCCATTGCGCTCTATCTCTCGGATGACCCTAAACTCAAACTCCGTTTTGCCCTTGCTATCGCTTATGGGGCCAGTGTAGGGGGGATTTTGACACCTATCGGGACACCACCAAACCTGATCTTGCTTGGAATAATGCAGGAGAAAGGGATGGAGACGATCCCTTTCTTTCAATGGATGTGGATGGTCGCACCGCTCTCGATTATGATGTTTATTGTGGTCGCCTCAGTGCTTAGCATCGGTGTCGGCAAGGTACGGATAGAGAGAGATGTTGAACATAAAGCATTGACAAAAGAGCAGAAACAGGTGCTCTCTGTATTGGGCTTTTTGATGCTGCTGCTTCTGCTCAATGCACCGATCAGACCGTATTGGGATGGCCTGGGAATGAGTGAACCTGTCATCCTGCTCTCAGCCGGTCTCATTCTATTCGCACCACCATTTCGTCTGCTTGACTGGATGCAAGATAAAGATAAGATCCCATTTCGTATTATGATGCTTTTTGGTGCCGGTTTTTCCATTGCAAAGGCCTTTTCAGCGACCGGTCTGGCGGACCAGGTCGCCTCATACATAATTGATCTTACAACACTGGCTCCGATCTTGCTTCTGTTGGCTGTCGCGACGATCGTCACCTTTATGACAGAGGTGACCTCCAATACGGCACTCATCTCTATTATGCTGCCGGTGATCTACTCGGTGGCGGAACAGACAGGTATTGATACCCGCCTCTTTATGATGGTGGCGACACTCTGTGCGAGTTACGCCTTTATGCTGCCGATTGCAACACCGCCTAATGCCATAGCCATGTCGACGGGGGTTGTGAATGTCAAGACGATGGCGAAGTATGGGCTCTTTTTTAATATAGTTGGTATTGTTTTGATCGTATTAATAGCAAAGTTCTTCTGGTCCGGCCTGGTTTAGAGCTTTAGCTTTAGCGCATCTTGCACCAAAACTCACCTCTCAACGCACATGAGTGCGCCTTCGGGTTCGCTTTGGTACAACCTGCACTAAATCTAAAGTCTAAACGGGTTTATTGATGTATTCTGTGTTGCTATCTTTTTATAACACTTCACTCTGTTGTAAATGTGGCGTAGATAGGGTTATGGTCTGAGATCCGTTGTGTATCGATCGCTTTGGCACTAGTCAAGATTATGTCTCTATAAAAGATGTGATCCAACGGCTTTGCAAAGATCTGTTTGATGTGATGTTCTTCATGAACTTCGGCTTTTTTTAATGAGAGTGCATGTTGAAATGCCTCTAATGCTTTGATGCGTTTTTTTGTCCAATTATTAAAGTCGCCGCCGACGATCATCGGGCCATGACAGGCTTTGAGCTCTGTTTTTATCTTCTCCAACTCCTTAGTAAAGATCTTTAAAGAGACAAAGTTGATAGCGTGCAGGTTAACAAGGTGCAGTATTTGATCATTTGCGAGTTTGTGTTGCGTAATAAGCATGCTTTTAAAGGTCATTAGACCAAGTTCCTGTCGATGCGTAAGGTTGGAATTGATGTTTTCAAATGCCACATCGGCAGCTGTCAAGACACCGTATAGATGTTGAAAGATATCGATGTTGCTTGCCATCGCATAAGAAAAACCGTCCAAGAAAGCGGTGTTTTTTTTGGGATGTTTTGCCTCTTGAAAGATTAGAAAGTCACTCGGGTGATCTTTAAGCAGGGTTTCGAGTCTGGTTTGAAATTCTGACCGAAGGTTCTCTTTATGAACATTCCATACAAGCAGAGAAAACTCTTTTGGCAGATGGTGATGTTGATGCTGCAGTTTTTGTGGAAAAATTCGTGGTACAAACATTATCTATCCTTTAAAGCTGCGGGGCTAATATGCGCATAAAATTCTCTGCTATACGACGCAATTTGGAAGCTTCCGGCATTTGCGTATCAGCATTTGTCATAAAACGCTGCATCCAACTCTCTATCTCACTGATGATGGTTGCAGAGTAGGCAAAACTGACGGCCTCATAATTGAGTAACAGAGAACGGTCGTCAATATTGACAGAGCCGATCATAACAGCACTCTTGTCAAACAATATGGCTTTAGCATGCAGCATATTGCCATTATACAAGATCAGGTCGATATTGTTCTCTTCGAGTTCACGCATGTAAGAGCTGCGGCTCAGATCGGTTATGAGATGGTCGGTCTGTTCCGGTGTGATCAGTTTGATATCGAGCCCTTTATGCTTTGCGATCTTTAAAGCACTCATCAATACTTCATCAGGCATAAAATAAGGCGTAACGATCCAGATACGCTCTTGTGCAGTATGAATCGCACTGATAAGCGCTTCAAAAAGGGCATCGCCTTCGATATCGGGTCCAGAGGGAACGACCTGGATATAGGCATCGCCATAGACCTTTTGTGCGGGCAAGGTGGCAGTGCGGAGTGTTGAGTCCGAAGCATATGCCCAGTCCTCTTCAAAGATCTGGGCATACTGGTAACTGGCGTCACCTTGGGTCTTAAAAAGGAGGTCTTCCCACTGATCAGCACGTTTTGTCGGCCCCATATATTCATTTGAGAGGTTCATCCCTCCTGTGATCAAGGTGGTCTCGTCAAAGAGATAGATCTTGCGATGGTTGCGTTGATTAATGTAGTTTTGATAGGGCAGGCGAAGCAGGGGCATAAAGAAGTGGACTTCGCATCCCGCTTTTCTCAGTTTTTTGAGCGGACCTTGAAAAAAGTAGAGTTTATATGATCCGAGTGAGTCGATAAGCAGTCGTACACGTACACCTTTAGAAGCTTTCACTATGAGGGCGTCGATAATACTTCTGGTAACGGCATCGTTTTTAAAGATGTAGGTACTGATACTGATGCTCTGTGAAGCATCGTTGATCTCATTCATGAGCGTGTTATAGGCTTTTACACTGTCACTGATCAGCTCAAAGCTGTTATGCTCACTTACTCCGGCAATACCGTTTGAACGCAAGATACCATCGATACTGTTGATCTCGACAGCGGGTCTGCTGATACTGTTGATCTGAAGAGAAGACTTGCTCTTTCTATCCGGACGCTTGCGAACACCAATGAGAAAGTAAAGTATAATGAAAAAATAGGGTACGATGATCATCAGTAGAAGCCAAGAGATCATACTGGTTGGCGTACGTCTTTGATAAAGCATATGCAGGAAAGTGATAACGATCAGGATCTCACCGACTATAAAAATGCCGGGGAGGATCAAAAAGTCTAAAAGATCATTTTCCACGGAACATTATCCAAAAATCCTTAATGATCAAGCCAAGACACAAAAACCAAAAGGCAATTAAAAAATAGTTAGCGTTGAGACCATAAGCAAAATGTAAAATAGGAAGACCAAGAAAGACAGGCCATTTTAAAAAGTAAAAAAACATGATTGCACTGCCGTATATTTCTTTCATGTAAAGATAGTAACCAAGATTAGATAAAATATTGAAAAACTAGGAGAAATAATGATCGTACATATTGTAATGTTTGACTTTAAAAAAGAGAACAAGGTAGAAAATATCGCCAAAACAAAAGTGATGTTAGAATCCTTGGTTGAAAAGGTAGAACCACTTCTATCTATGGAAGTCGGTATTGATTTTAATGGAAGTGAACGTGCGATGGATCTTTCGTTGATCTCTACTTTTGAGACAAAAGAGGGTTTGAGTGAGTATGCAACACATCCAGCGCATTTGGAAGTTGTAGCATTTATTAAAGAGGTAACAGAACTAAGTAAAGTGGTGGATTACGAACAATAGTAGATAACTGCCTCTTAGGAGGCGAGAGCGTTATTTTTTGCCAAAAAGCCCAAAAAGGCCGCCGCGTTTTTTCGGGGTACTTTCTTCTGAAGCTTCATCAACCTCTTCAACAATCTCGATAGCTGCACATCCTTCATCCGTGGAGACGATCTGTGCATTACGCTTGATCATGATGCCGGCACCGCTTTTACTCTCTACACCAATATTGCTCAGTGAGTCTGAAAGCAGGTTGAAAACACTGTCATCAGCACCTTCACAATTGGTACCGGCTGTACAGACGGTAAATTGTGACTCTCCATCAATAAAACGAATACCGGCAATAAGGTCGATCCCTTGTGGGCGAAGGTCGATCTTAACACCACATACGCTGTTGTCATCTTTGTGTTTTTCACTAAATTCTTGAAGAGCTTCTTTAAAGAGTAGTCCTGTAGACATGTTCTCTGACATTCTGGTTCCTTGAAATGACGAATTAATATTTTGATTTCGCATCATTGTATCACACGATATATTTATTTACAAACTGCTATTTTTTTGTAGTAGTATAAGCTTTTTATCATCGTGGTAACGGAGTGAAAAGCCATGCTGCTGTGCTAAAACGGCAAAGGTCCTTGGTCGAAAAAAAACAATATGGGTCGGGTCTCGTCGATACCACCAGTTAAGATATGCCTCTTGAGCGTCAGGGTGGAACTGTGTCATCAATGCCAGATAGCCGCCGGTATTTAAGTGTTGTGAAAAAGTGCCATGATGTCTTGGACATCACTGATATGCTCTAAGACTTCTGTTGAGGTGATAAGGTCATAGCTCTTGCTTTCATACACCTTTTCAGGGGAGAAGAACTTGTCATAATGGTCTGTGTCAAAGCCAT
>JAUWLG010000105.1 GCA_030613795.1 Helicobacteraceae bacterium | reverse complement strand
AACACCTGCAGCAAACATCCAAACATGTGCATTTCTTACTGCTGTTTCATCATAAGTGGCATTTTCTATAATAACATCATCCATGACAACATTAGAAACAACACCCTCTTCGTTGCGCTCATACTCAAACTCTTTCTGAATGCTCTGATTGTGACGTCTGTTTAAGATCTGGAGCATGTATACTGCAAGCGGTACAAACACCACTGCAATACCTAAGGCAATAACATTAAATGTAGACATCAAATAGATGCCAATAAACAAAAGACCCATCAAGTCTATCACAATAGACAGGAAAGGCCGTAAACCTTGTTTCAGACGGGCATTATGATGATTACCGTCTATTACTAAGACATCAACATCTTCACCTATTTTATACTCTCTAGAGTTGCCGCTAATAGATGATTTGAAATGAAAAATTTTATCTTGATCACGATACTGAATCACAAGGGTATACATATGACCATTTTTATACGGCTTACTGTCATAACTAAAGATCTTACCTTTGATTGTACGTGCTCTGTTACGAAACTGATAGGCATCAATCCACAGATATGTACCTAACGTAGCAAACATAAGACCGATCAGATAAAAAACTATCATTAAAGAACTCCAAAAACAATGCGCAAGTGTAACATAGCAATAAGTTATATATTACAAATAATTATTTATCGTCACAAGGTAATGAGGTCCCTGATAGAAGGTGTCTTCTGAACAAAGGTTCCCTGCACCACTTTTTTGAAGCAAGATTAAGTATAATTGCAAAACTAAAATAACTATCAATCAGTAAGGACTTATAATGGGTTTAGCAATCGGTCTAGTAGGACTACCAAATGTCGGCAAATCAACTACTTTCAATGCACTGACTAAAGCACAAAATGCTGAGGCAGCTAACTACCCTTTCTGTACTATTGAGCCTAATAAAGCGGTTGTACCTGTACCTGACAAACGTCTTGACGAATTGGCTAAGATCGTTAACCCGGAGCGTATTCAGCACTCAACACTGGACTTTGTTGACATTGCCGGTCTTGTAAAAGGCGCGAGCAAGGGTGAAGGTCTTGGTAACAAGTTTCTCTCTAACATTCGAGAGACAGAGGTTCTTCTGCAGATCGTTCGCTGTTTTGAAGATGAGAACATTGTGCATACTGAGGGTTCTATCGACCCTATTCGTGACATCGAGATCATTGAGACAGAACTCATCCTTGCTGATGTTGAAGCACTTGGAAACCGTATGGAACGTCTTAAAAAGCAGGCACGTGTCGATAAAAGCGCTGCAGGTCTTATGGAAGCGGCTGAGAAACTTGCAGAGTTCCTTGCTGATGGTAACCTTGCTCGCAACTACCCTGATGTAGAGAGTGATGAATTCATCCAACTCAACCAGGAGCTTCGTCTTCTTACCTCTAAAGAGATCATCTATGGTGCTAACGTAGATGAAGATGGTATCGCTGAGGACAATGAGTTTGTTCAAAAAGTCAAAGAACATGCTGCAGCAAACAACTGTGAAGTGGTCAAGCTGTGTGCAAAATTCGAAGAAGAGCTTATCGGTATGGACGATGATGAGGCTGCAGAATTCCTGGAAGAGATGGGCATAGAAGAGTCTGGTCTTGCACAGATCATACATAAAGGTTTTGACAAACTGGGTCTTATGAGCTACTTCACTGCCGGTGTCAAAGAGGTACGCGCGTGGACGATCCGTAAAAATTCGACTGCACCAAAAGCCGCTGCCGTGATCCACAACGACTTTGAAAAAGGGTTTATCCGTGCCGAAGTCATCGCATACGACGACTACATCGCCAACGGTGGTGAGAGTGGTTCAAAAGACGCCGGCAAGATGCGTTTAGAAGGTAAAGAGTACATCGTTCAAGATGGCGATGTGATGCACTTTAGATTCAACGTATAAGATTCCTACTAAAACAATAAGTCTTCTTTAGTGTGACTTATTGACTCCAAAACTTTCTTAACTATACATCCACTCTGACAGCACATCAATAAATTTTGGATTGACCAAATATCCTATTGCTGAGTGAGGATTTGGACTTTCATTTCGAACCGTTAAGTTATACACAGGATATATATCTTTAACAGGCTGTTCAAGCAGTCCCGCTCTGTACATCTCGCTAAAATCGTTTTTAAGTCTGCTGTCATGTGATATATAGTCATCTTCAGCCGATATGTTTGTCCATCTCTTTATATTCAGTGGGTACTTAAGTTTACCCGAACTCTCTTTTCCCTTTAAGTGCTGTTTTGCATTTTCATCGCCTAAAGGAGAACCCATCGTCACAAAGAGCTCTATTTTTTTGTTTGCACCGTAGTCACGTCTGTATTCACCGTAATGGGAGAACTTCCAAAGGTTATCGTAACTGATTATTGTTCCTAGACTATGGGAGACCAGCATTATCTCATCATTGTTGTCAAAGGCTTTTTTCAACACATCTGTCAACCTAAGTCGAATGTCACTGCCAAAGTACGCATCTTGATTCCAATAATGCGCCATGTCTGGAGCAACAACAGAGATCAAAGGTGTTCCGGCTCGGATCATGCTTAAAGCTCCTGAAAAGGTATCTGCTAAGGCTTCTTTTAGAAAGCTATTTTTGGCAATTTTTTTATAGGTCATCTTATTAAAATCTGATCTTCGATACGTTTTCAACATCTCAAAAGCTTCTTGTCTGCTCTCGATATCGTCCGGAATTTCAACTCCGGTCTTTTCATGCAAAAAATCATTAGAGAGTTTGCCATAATAGACAAACTCTTTTTTTATGGATTCAAACTTGGCGACTCCAGCAACACCGAAGTCTCTTTGAAGCCCATGCCTGACAGCTGCATACCATAGCTCTTGAAGATCGCTTTCAGGCGGTTTGATCGATCTTCCATGAATAAAAATAATTTTTTTGGCCATGTACATTCCTTCTGTTTAATTTGACTGACTACTTTTGACCTACTTTGTACCCGCGTTTTTGCAATAAGTCGACGATGCCCTCTTTGCCGATGACATGCCCTGCTCCAACCACGACAAAATAATCTTTCTTGGTTTTCAAGTATCCTACTATCTTTTCAGTCATCTTATAATTACGTTTAGTGACAAGCTCATCATAGATCTCTTTTACATTGTTGTCGTCTTGCATGCTAAGCAGAAACATCTTCTCTATAGCTTTTGCATCTCCATTCTTCCAGCTAGAGGACAATCTGTTTAACATAGGTTCCATCTCACTCATGGACTCCAATGTATAACGTAAGAGCTTATCTTGATACTCTTTGTCGTCTTTGCTTAGAAGTGCCATCTGCTCCTCAATAGTCTCCAGTGCCAAAATGCTCTTTTTGTCCCGCTTTGCCTGGTCTACAAAATGTTTATCGATCCCAAGTTCAGGAGAGTAGCCCAAACGCATCATCTCCATGACACTCAACTGCAATATCACTACCCATGGTCGCATCTGTTCCAGCATCTGCAGCGGCAGACCGGTTTTAACAGCATAAGCTTCCAACTGCTTGTATGTTTGTGAAGAGAGCTCTGTTTTTAGACTTTTGCCATTTGGGTACATGCCCAACTGAACCATCGCCGTTTGCATTGCCATTGCGGACTCCGGGCTCTCAGCATCAAGTTCAACAACCAACACATCACTGCTGTTGTAGGCTTGTTCAATCACCTTGTCTAAAGGGTAAATTTCTGGTTTTGCAAGATGAATAGAACCTAGAATATATACTGTACTAGTGGAAGAGCTTGTCTTGTAGAGTAGACTTTTTGCTTCTAAGGTGAAGGAGAAGATCAATAATAATAAAAATGTGAAGGCTGACTTTATATACATGTAATACCTTTACCTCAAGAAATAAGAAATAATGTATTAGTGTAGCGAAAAATTATACAGAATGCCGAGGGCTATTTTCTGAGTGTTCTAGTGTTGATAAATATACATCAACTCGCAAAATCCCTTTTAAAAGTCTGTTTTTTGACTACGATCTCTTTTTGTCTCTCTTTGCGTCGTGTATCTTTCTCGACAAAGATCTTTTTGCGTGTCACAGGGTCGAGTTCGGTGTAGTACATAACGGCTGAGTAAGTTCCCGGTGTTGGGGTAAAGACCTGCGCTTGTTCTGGGGTCATTTTAAGCTCATCTCTTGTAAAACGTTTGAGTTCATGCATATCTTTCTCTTCGCAGCCCGGGTGCGCTGCGATAAGATAGTAGGTCAAGAATTGGTTTTTACCCTCTTCTCGGTTGAGCTTGTCATAGAGCTTTTTAAAGTCGACCAAGGTCTGTTTTCCAGGTTTACCCATCAGGTCGAGGACATGCTGTTCTGTATGCTCTGGTGCGACCTTCATCTGGCCCGAAATATGGTGCTTGACCATCTCTTTAAGATAAGAGTAGCCATGTTGCTTGTCTTCAGTGATAAGGTCATAGCGTACACCAGAGGCGACAAAGGCCTTTTTAATGCCCGGCAGCTCCCTGACCTGTCGCATCATGTTGACAACACGACCATGGTTGACACGCATAGTCGAACACAAATGGCGTGAATCGACACAGCGCTGGTGATCACAGGTACCGAGTTTTAATTTTTTGTCACACTCATAGCCATACATGTTGGCCGTAGGTCCGCCAAGGTCGGAGATGATCCCTTTAAAGTCTTTATAGGTCGTAAACTCTGTCGCCTCTTTGACAATAGACTCTTCTGAACGGGTGCGGATAGTACGACCTTGATGCACACCGATGGCACAAAAGTTACACTCGCCCCAGCACCCCTGGTGGGTCATAATAGAGAATTTAATGGTCTCCAGACACTTCACTTTACCTTCAGGGCGATGATACGGGTGCAGCTCTCTCGTAAATGGCAACGCAGAGACGCCATCCATCTCATTTTCGTCTAGATAATCGCACGGCGGATTTTGGATGCTGTAACGGGTGTCGACCTTCTGACAAAGCCCTTTTGCTGATATAGGGTCATTGTTATCATAAAAGGCATCAAAGAGGTCCATAAACTTGTTTTTGTCCTCAAGACACTCTGCATGGGACGCAACTTGAAGAAACTCTTCGACAGGCTCTTTAGCAATGTAGCTGATACCACGAATATCACGGTAATCACGACCTTCATCCAGAGCAGACACTAAGTCTTTAAGAGCTATCTCACCCATACCATAGACCAAGATGTCTGCTTTCGAATCAAAAAGGATTGGTTTACGAAGTTTGTTGGACCAGTAGTCATAATGTGTCACACGGCGAAGACTCGCTTCGATGCCGCCTAGAACAATAGGCACTGTGTTTTTGTAGAAACGACGGATAAGATTAGAGTAGACAAGCACTGCTCTGTCGGGTCGTTTGTCATTTTTACCGCCGGGTGTGTAATCGTCAGAGTTGCGGAACTTTTTAGTGGCGGTGTAGTTAGAGACCATAGAGTCAATGCTTCCGCCACTGACACCCCAAAAAAGACGCGGTGCGCCCAAACGACCGATATCATCGGCACTCTCAATGTCAGGCTGACCGATGATGCCAACCTTGTAACCCATCTTCTCCAACATACGACCGACAACAGAGGTCCCGATAAACGGCGAATCGATGTACGCATCACCTGAGA
>JAUWLG010000146.1 GCA_030613795.1 Helicobacteraceae bacterium | reverse complement strand
TATCAACTAGATGATGCTTTGACATTAAAAGTGGGTCTGATCAAAATGCCACACGGTATGGGCTTTACGATCCCGGGTTGGAACCTTGACATTGTTGAACGTGGATTTGATAAAGCGTTAGTAATGGAAAGAAATATGGGTATTATGCTTTAGGGCCGTGATATGTTCCTTGGCAACAATGTTAAAGTCCACGGTTTTGATATGGGTCACGAACGTCCATGGAAAGGTTTCGGTTATGATATCATGATCGCTAACCAGGCAAATAGAAGTGGTGCTGTTATAAATTCAACAGTTGGTGATGCAAACTCTTATGTTGCTCGTCTAATGTTTGACTATACAGAGCTGTTGCATACAGAGATCTCATATGCTATCTCTGAGAATGCAGGCGGGATCGCAAGTCATCCAAACAGTGGTGGTGTTGATACAGAAGATTATAAATCACTTAACTTCGGTATTGACTCACACTTCTTAGATGGTGCAAATGTTAAATTTGAGTACTATGACTCTGAAAACCTGCAAGGTGAAAAAGGTTGGGATGAATCTACTATGGCTTTCACTGCTACATATGCATTCAATAACTATATAGAGCCAGCTTTTAAACATATCCAGGGTTCAGCAGAAAGAGGTGGCGTTAGTACTAAACTTGGTAACACTTATGTGGGTCTGAACCTTTATATCAGCCCGTTTGATGGAAAAATGGACCGTAGTTCTAAACGTAAGCGTAATGCGCACCGTATGCAGTTTGACTATGTGATCGCTAGCGGGGACACAGAAGGTGCTAATCAATGGAACGGTCTAAAGGGTTATAAAGATGACGGCTTTTTACTCCAGTACCAATTACAGTTCTAAGCAGACTATAGGTTAAAATGATGAAGTCACTTTGGATCTTACTGACGGCAACGACGCTTTTATCAGCCTTTGAATACGGCTTGAAACCTGAAAAGGTCAATGATAACGTCTACTGCTTCTTTGGAAAACCCGAAGTGATGAATACCAAGAACAACGGCAACATGGTCAACAGCTGTTTTGTCGATCTTGGCAACAAGTGGCTTGTTATCGATCCTGGTCCGACCTTTGCGTATGCAAAAGAGGCCTGGAACGAAATCTCCGCTATTAAAAAAATGCCTGTCGCTTCGGTCATCAATACGCATGTACATGATGACCACTGGCTCGGTAACGGGTTTTATCTCTCTTTAGGGGTTGATGTACTTGGTGCAGCTGCTTTTACAGAAGAGGTGAACCCAACGGCAGTGACGCGAATGGAGCAGCGGATCTCAAAAGAGGCCTATGCTCAGACGTCGCCAAAACTGCCGACAATACTGCTCGATCAAAACAGTACACTGCATATAGATGGGACGGAAGTTCGACTGATCCATGTTGATACTAAAGCTCACACTTCTGGAGATATTCTCGTATATCTGCCTAAGATGCAGACGATTTTTTGTGGTGACGTCGTGTTTAATGACAGACTGCCTTCTCTTCGTGATGGCGACATCAGCGGTTGGATAGGGACTTTGGAGATGATCAAGGCGATGCCTGTTGAGTATGTGATCGGCGGTCATGGCGATGCGGTCAAGAGAGTGGCGCTGGATATGACCTACGGTTATCTGATAGAGCTTCGTGATGAAGTTAGGGCGGCGATCGAAAATGATGTCGGCATTGATGTTGCTGTTAAGGCGATCAAGATGCCTTCGTATTCCTCTGTTGCACTCTATGATGTGATGCATGCACAAAATGTCGAAGTGGTGTACCGCATGTTGGAGTGGGGAGATGAATAAGTTATGGGGAGTCCTTTTATTAGCCGCAACGCTTTTTTCGTCACTTTTTGCAGAAGGTGTACAGTGGCGAAGCTGGGATGCAGGGATGAAAGAGGCTAAGGCTACCGATAAGATCATTATGATCGATGCTGTACGTACGGGCTGTCACTATTGCGTTGAGATGGAAGCGGCTGTTTTTAAAGATGAGGCGATGGCCGCGTACATAGAGAAGCGTTTTATCCCGGTCAAGATCAATCTTGATGAAGAGAGGCTGCCTTTGGGCCTGGATGTATCGATGACGCCGACATTCTTCTTTATAACGAAAGAGGGAGTTCTTCTCAAAAAGGTTCCGGGTTCATGGAACCAGGAAGATTTCCGTTCATTTCTTGATGGTGTAAAACGATGACAAAAGTAGCAGTAGCCTTACTTATTGTGGCAGGACACCTTTTTGCTCTTTCAGGTGAAGCGGTCTATGAAAAACATTGTGCGGCATGCCACCAACGTTATGTCGAGATGGACATCTTGTCGAAAAACTTTTTTGAGATGGATAACAAGATGCTCAATCTAAAAGCGCCGACGATCAACCAACTGGTGTTCCGTTTGAAACAGCAGATCGGCGACCGTGACGGTGACAGAGAGTTCCATATGATGGAAGTGACAGAGTTTGTGAAAGATTATGTCTACTATCCTGATAAGCAAAAGAGTGTCTGTATACCGGAGGTTATCCGTCAGTTTGATACGATGGCACCTATGAAAGGTAAGATCAGTGAAGAAGAGCTTGACGCGGTAAGCGAATGGATCTATATGAGCGATCTTAAACAGGAGGAAAACAGATGAAACGAATTTTAATGATGATCGTCATGCTCGTAGGTATCTTGGGTGCAGAGACGGAGTTTGCAGAACCGAAACCGTCTATTGACAATCCGCGCCAGATCGTCTTTTGTATTACCGAAGGTGATGACGAATCGATCCACCATGTCCTGAGTTCGGCGAATAACGTCTTGAAGTTTTACGGGCCGGAGAATGTTGAGATGTGTATTGTTGCGTATTATCACGGTATCCGCGGCGTACTCAGTAAAGAGAAAGAGATCGCTGTTCGTGTTGATGCACTGATGCAATATGGTGTTGAATTTGTCGCCTGCGGCAATACGATGCGGACAAAAAAGATCAAAGAGAGTGAGTTGATCGACGGTACGGAAGTCGTTACGGCAGGTATCGTTGAGATGATAGAAAGAGTGAAGTCCGGATGGACTTATATTAAACCATAAAGGAAACATGATGATTAAAAAAATAGTATTAGTGCTGTTATTTGTTACGACCAATATTTTGGCACAAGGCGATATCAGAATATTCAGTGTTGCTAATGATGCGAAGAGTGACCTGCCAATTGCGATAGAGAAGCAGCTTGAAAAGGATGGTTTTACGATCTCGGCTAACACTGAGATGAACAAACCTTTTCAAATTCAGTTTAAACAGAGTGATTATGAGGTGTTTTACCTGCTGACAGCCTATCATACTGAGTTGAGTGAGACGCTGATCAAAAAACACCCTGATGCAGGTATCTTTCTGCCAATGGGTGTCGGTATCTATCAGGCTAAGGGTGACGACTCTTTGCATGTGTCTATTTTGACAGCAACAGCGCAAACTAAGATTCTAGGTCTGAAAACAGTTGAACCGATCTTGTTAGAGATAGAAAAAGCGATGATAGCATCGTTGAAAAAAGCGATGCCAAAAGCGACTGTTACCATCAGTGAAGATAACGCGCTCCCTGCGGAAGGTCCACTGGTCTCTCGCTATGAGATGGAGGTGGATGCAGATGATTGGGAAGATGATAGAGAAGAACTTCAGATGACGATTGAAGATGGCTTTAAACCGATGGGCTTTGTCATGTCTAGCTATTTGGAATATAACTACATCCTTACAAAAGAGGAAACGGTTGATAGTCCATTTGACTTTTATGACACCTACTCTATCTGTAAACTAAAAGTTATCTACAATGTCGCCAAGACACGTCCTGAAGCGGCGGCATTTGCTCCATGTACCTTGATGGTCTACAAGAAAAAAGGTGATGACAAGATCGTTCTTGGATTCCCTGGTGTCTACAACTGGATGAGCAGTGCTCGTGTGGTTGATAAAAATGCCAAAGCAGCGTTGATGAAAGCACAAACTGACTTTGAACAGATCTTACGTGAAGCGACTGAGTAGTCGCTTCCGCTCTGACGGCGAGAACTGCCTGTAGTAACATTTCATTTCATATGTTCACACTCCCTTAAATAAGAATTGACTACTCTTCTTTACTGCAGGTAGTTCTCGCCGCCACTGTGATTACCCCACCAACTAAATGGCATTTGCAATCCAAACTCTTACAACCTAAAACAGTCCCATGCCTATAAAACTGTGAATAAACAGATCTTATAAAATTCAGAGGTGCTCTTTTGAGATGACCTGATATCAATCTCCAATAGGAACGTAGGAAAAACCTTCTTGCTGTTTATTGATCAGACCAATGGTCGCATTGGGTACCATCGTGACAAAGTCGTAGATCTCTTTTTCTTGCAACTTGTTTTTAGGCAGAGCTGCTTTACACATTAAAAATGTAACCTCATAGGTGTCGGCCATGATCGCAATACGTTTTTGCAAGGTGGGGTGTGCCTCAATTAGTTTTTGATCGTCACTAAAAGGCGAATGTTGTGGTTCTTTCACAAAAAACTTATAGGCACCACCATGAATAACAACGGCAACGTCCAACTCTTTTAAATTGCCTTCATAATATGTTTTATGTGCAGCGATTCCTTTAAGCACTTTTCTCTCGAATGTCTGAAGGTCATTCGTTGTAAGATCAAAAACAACTTTGGCAACATCCTCGTCAGCGCATAACATTCCTACTAATGATAATAATAAAGCAATTCGTCTCATGTAATCTCCTTAATGGTGTCATAATACCTTAGACTTAA
>JAUWLG010000249.1 GCA_030613795.1 Helicobacteraceae bacterium | reverse complement strand
TTGCTGCTATTCAAGCAACCGTAGTACAACACCACCTTAGTGCCACATCAGTATCTATTCGCGCATCTCACCTTATCCATGCCGACTGGGAACAAGAAGAGAGTGAAGACGAAGAGCTCGATGAGCTTCTCTGCTCCTCCTCCTTCTCACTGCCGACCCATGCGGGCCATTGTAACTGCTACTATAACCGTATAACCCGCAACTGTATCCGCCACAATAACCGACCAAAACAACTTATTCAACCTTACATCTACGCCAATTCAGTCACTTCACCGCCTATTTTACGCTCTGCTTCACATCAAAAAAATATAACTCTATAGGAAAAAAAATGAATAAAACACTACTCTCCCTTGCTGCACTTTCAACATTAACATATGCTGCATCTGCAAGCACTGTCACTCTTAAGCCTCTGACAGTCTCATCAACCGCCATTAAAACAGATGAGCTCAAGTCTACTGATGCTGTCGAAGTCTACACTGCTGAAGATATCGAAAAAGCCCATGTTCAAAATGTTTATGAGTTTTTAAACCAGCAGACCTCGATAATCGCAATGCCTAGCTATGGGAATCCCTTCACACAATTGATAGATATGCACGGGTACGGTACAAGCAACGGTGCTCAAAATATCGTCATCACAGTAAACGGTCGCAAGATCAATAACATCGACTTAATTCCCCAGCTCCTATCTTCTATCTCTCCTTCTTCTATATCACGTATCGAGATCATCAAAAGCTCGGGAATCGTTGTCGGCGGAGATGGGGCTAATGCCGGTGTTATCAACATAACAACAAAAGAGAATAATGATAAGACAGTAACCATATACGGTGGAACTTATGGAACAATCGATGGTTCCTTTTATATTGGGCACAGTGAAGATAAACTCTCTATTTCTGCAAGTGGCGAAGCTCAAAGTAATAATGGAATTCGTTACGTAGATGCTAATGGGAACAAAGATCAAAACAAGTTAGCTACGGGTACATTCAATCTAGCCTATACACCTATTAGTGCTTTAGAGCTGCGTCTGGGCGCTTCTTTCTCTGATATGGATGTTCAATATGCCGGTTATTTGACAAAAGATCAATATGACAATGATCCAACACAAGAAGGCGCATTTTCAGTACACCAGAAGTTTGATACCAATTCTATCTCTGCGGGTACCAGTTATTACATCACTGACACAGTGAGCTTTAACATCGATGCAAACCATGAAAATAAAACATCTGATTACATTCCATCTTTTAGCGGAGCATCACGATACACATATAACTCATTCAAGACCTCTGTAGATTACCAAGGAGATGGGGCATCTCTTTCGATAGGTATTGATGGTTTTTATGGAGATAGAGAGACTTCTGCAGATAAAACGACAAAAGACAATCTTGCCGGATTTATTATGAGTGAATTTTATCTGGGCGACAGTACCATTAAAGCAGGGTACCGTTATGAAACTGTCAACTATAAATACGATGCTGTTGGTAATAACCTGAAAGATGATATTACCTTACATGGCGCAGAGCTGGGCTACAACTATACCTTTACTAGAGAGCAGTCTCTTTTTGCAAACTATGCACACTCGTACCAAGCACCTGTCATCGATATGTTCTTCTCTACAACTTACCCACCTCCTACATTTACTCCGGTTGTAAGTTTTAACGGTTTTATTGACCCAATGCAGGCCAATAACTTTACTTTAGGATATAACTATATTCAACCTAGCAACAAGTTCAAAATTTCAGCCTATTATATTGATCTGAAAAATGAGATCTATCTTCATAAAAGTACTTTGAATCCCTTCGGGATAAACACCAACATTGATAAGTCACATAAATATGGTTTGGATATCTACGATAAATGGATCATTACAAAAGAGTGGAATGCAGTACTTAACTATAACTATGTTCAAGCCATTATCGATGATGAAAAAGATGCTGCTTCAGGAGATGACTTTAGCGGTAACTAGCTTCCGGTTGTCTCTGACCACACCATTAAAGCATCATTAGCCTACCTACCGATACCTGAGACTACGATCATGTTGACTGAAGTTTATCGTTCCGAAGCCTACGCTGCTGATGACTTTAACAACAACTTCTCTCAAAAACAGGAGGCGTATATGACTACAGATATCTCTGTGACCTATGCAAAAGACAATTATGAAATATTTGCTAAAATAAATAACCTATTTAACCAAAACAATGGACTGTGGGTTCAAGATGATGCTATTTATCCTATCAACTTTACAACACCAGCAATTGCAGGTTTTACACTACAATATTCGGAAGTCGATGAAGATCTTTCCCCTTTAAGACCATCAAAAGAGTTCACTTCCTCAAGGAAGAGCGGACTTTATCTTGGCCGCTTCGGTGACGCGCACCTGTGAGATCGAAGGGATCACCCAGGCTGGCATCCCCGGCAAGATCCCGCTGACACCGACACTCGATGCCGAATTTTTGGTAACGGGAAAGGTCTTCAGTCTTGAAAACATGGCAGAGACGGCGACAGGTATCCCGACACCGGGTCTCTTAACCCGTGCTGTACATACATTGACACCCTTCTCAGCTCTGCATATCATCGACTTGGGACTTGAAACAGCACCCAAGCATCTTGATGTGGTTGACCTTGGACTTACACCGTCTCCCTCTATTACCGACACTGCTGCCTTCGATGCCAAAACCGTGTTTGAAAAAGGGCGTAGCTACGCCAAAAACTATACACCAAACGGTGATTACGTCATTCTTGGCGAAAGCACTCCGTCCGGGACTACAACAGCACAGGCGGCCATAAAAGCCATGGGTTTGAAAACGGACGGGCTTTTTGCCTCTTCGTTTAAAGATGCACCTGTCTCTATAAAAGAGGAAGTCCTGTCAAAAGCACTTTCCAAGCTTACATCCGGAATGTCGATCTATGACAAGCTGGGCCACACCAGCGATCAGACCCTGCTTTTTGTAGCCGGGTTTATGTTGGAGGCTTCAAAACGCTACCGTGTTGTTTTGGCAGGCGGTACACAGATGGCGGCGGCACTCCTGATCGCCGACCTTCTCTCTACCAAAGAGTCTATCTGGTTCGACCCTCGCCGCATCACGCTCTGCACCACAGGCTGGATCGCCAAAGACGGTGCATCCAACATCAACGCTCTACTTAAACAGCTCTCATTCCGAGTCAAGGCGGTCTA